>JAITOP010000383.1 GCA_031289895.1 Prevotellaceae bacterium | reverse complement strand
CTTAACGAGAACGATGAAAGTCTTGAAAAATATGCACGCGAAAATTTATATTTCAAAAACGATGATGAAGATGTTTATATCATCGAAGAGGAAGAATAATTTTGTTTTTTGTTGATTTGAATTAGCACACAGATGACGCAGATTAAACAGATTTACTCAGATAAAATCAATTACGAATTACGATTTTGTTGAAAAAATCTTTATGAACTTTTTAACTTTATGAACTTTATACTTTAGAACTTTAGAACTTTAGAAACTTTATAAACTTTCTGACTTATAAACTTTAAAAACTTCATTCATTCTTCGTCATCAATCATTTCGGGGCGTAAAAGTTTTGTGCGCAATATGGCTTGTTCTTCTTGCCATTCGGCAATTTTTTTGGGATTTCCCGATAATAATACATCCGGCACTTTCCATCCGTTAAATTCTGCAGGTCTGGTATATATTGGCGGTGCAAGCAGGTCGTCCTGAAACGAGTCGGTGAGAGCCGAAGTTTCATCTGAAATTGCGCCGGGAATAATTCGCACAATAGAATCAATAATAACCGCTGCCGCCAATTCTCCGCCCGAAAGAACATAGTCGCCGATTGAAATTTCAAGAGTTATTAAATGTTCGCGAATACGGTGGTCGATTCCTTTAAAATGTCCGCAGAGAATTATTATATTTTCTTTTGTTGACAAGCGGTTTGCTTCGTGCTGAGTAAAACGTTGTCCGTCGGGCGACATATAAATTATTTCGTCGTAATTGCGTTCTTTTTTCAAATCGTTTATCATATTAAAAATGGGTTCAATCATAAGCACCATACCGGAATCGCCGCCAAAAGAATAATCGTCAACCTGACGATAATTTCCTTTTCCGTAATCGTGAATATTATGAACGTAAATATCCACAACGTTTTTGTCGCGGGCGCGTTTCACAATCGAGTGATTTAACGGGCTTTCTATCAATTCGGGTGCTACTGTTAGTATATCAATTCGCATAGTTTAAAATTATTGCGACAAATTTACATGAAATATTTTGAATTTTAAGAGGAGCAATGGAAAATGTAGAGAAAAAAAGAAACTTTCTAACTTTTCAAATTATTAGAAAAGATTAGAAAGTTTCTCGTTTTTATTAAAATTAAACTGCTATAAATAAGTTAAAATCATTTATTTATTTACAGGATGCTGTCCTTCGGTTCTGCGTTTGTCCCAAAACATCGGAGTGTAATAATTATTTGTACCATCCTCCAATTTGCTTACTGCTTCTTCAAAATTAGCCTTATTCAAGGTGCTTTCGTTGGTAGGATATTTCACCCGTGCAACAATAAGTCCTTTGGTATCCGAAAGAGTTGTAAATAAAAGATTAGCACCTGCTGCGCTTTTTGTAGATATTTCGTTTGGTAGTAATAATTGTTCGGGATAGCCTGTGCGGCGTATTTCCGTCCATGCTTCCATACCATTCATGTACAAGTCGATATATTTTTGCAAGGCTACTGCTTCTGCATCTACACTTTGACTTACTGCATCTACATAATCATCTACATCGCTTTGACTTAATGCCACTCCGTCCAAGCCAGCCCAATATTCGAGCGAAGCCGTTACACCTTCAACATATTCAGGCGCAGAAAATCCGTTGTATTCGCTGATAATAAACTGTACTTCGGCATAAGTTAAGAGAGGCACAGGAAAATCGGGCGTTAATACTAACGGAGGTGCAGAATAGATATTTGGTGCAAGATTACGAAATGCTGCCGTCATGTTTGATGAAGGAATACCGTAGGGAATGCCAATGTATTGCCCGTTACGCGGAGTTGTATATATCGATAAACGCGGGTCAACAACAGCTGTCCACGGATGGCTTTTGCTGTTTAATGTATCAGGCTGTCCTTTCAAAATATCTATAAATGAACGAGTCAATGTGAAGTCATTTCGGGCTTCAACAAAGAATCCTTCATAAAAATAACAATGTTCGGGCGATGTACTGTAATGATATGCTGCCACATCATCATTACTTTCAAACACGCCGCTTGCTAATGCTTCTGCAATATAATCTTTCCATTTAGAGCCTGTAACTTTGGATGTATGAAGAGCTAAACGTATTTTTAACGAATTGGCAAATTTTTTCCATTTCGAAGCATCTCCTGCATAAATTCTGTCGCCACCAACAAATGCAATTTCCGATTCATCAATCATATCGGCGGCTTCCGTCAATTCTTTGATTAATTCATCATAAATTGTTTTTTGGTCATCATATTTTGGATAATAAAGACCATCTTCCAGTTTGCCTACTTCAACGTAAGGTACATTTCCCCAAGTATCGGTAATTACACTATACAACCATACTTTTAGAACTTTAGCTGCTGCAATTTGATTATTGTTATTTCCGTAAACAGCAGATATTGGGGCTGTTTCAGGATTTGTGTTCAGTTCAATCACTTCGTCCAGATTATGTATTAAAGTATAGAACACGTTGAAATAACTGTTATTTACGCTTTCGCGGATTTGATAACGGTCTTCTTCGGTATAATTTCTTTGTCCCCAGTATTGGGCATATACCAAACTCTGTCTGCCGCTAAACCAAACGTCATAGACATAGTCCATTATTTTCTTTTGTGCGCCGCCAAACAACATATTTGAAGGCACTTTTGCCGGATTGTTCGGGTCTGTATTGACATTTTCAAGGTCTTGACAAGAGAATGACAATAAGGCAATTGTAAAGGCAAAAAGATATTTGTATATTTTTATTTTCATAATTTTCATTTTTTAAAATTTTAAACTAATATTAACACCAAAACTTGCTACTCCCGGAATAGCACCGCCTTCGATACCTTGAATATTACCTGAGTTTGTGGTAATTGTTTCCGGGTCAAAGTGTTTTGTATCGGGACCCCAAATAGCCAAATTACGTCCGTAAGCAGACACGCGAAGCGATTTTACAAAGTTCTTGCTTGCCAACGGGATAGTATAACCTATATTAATTTCGCGGAGTTTAATATAATCCGATTTAAAAATATTTTGAGCAGCAGGTCCTGTGTAATAACTTGAACCATACGTTTCGGCATCTACATTTGTTGTATTTGCTGCTGTATTGGTAACAGTGTATGTACCGTTGCTGTTATATTGAACATCTCCGGTTACGCCAGCCAAAACTATGCCGTTTTCGCGGATTCCGTTAGCTGCGCTTTCTTCCAGCATACCTGAATACCAGCCCCACATATAAGAAGTAGAGAAATAATGACCGCCTTTTGAAAAATCCAACAAGATGCTGAAATCAAAATTTTTATATCTGAAAGTATTGCTCCATCCTCCTGTAAAATCGGGGAAAACCGAGCCGAGACTAACATTTCCATTTGTAGAAAGATAAAGACCATCTTCGTCAACTACTTTATTTCCTTTATCATCATAAATATAATCCGTACCCATAAGCACTCCGTAGGCTTGTCCTTTTATAGCGCCAACTTCTACTTTGAAAGGTGCATTAACCAAACGATAATATTCCGTATCATCAATAATTTCTACCACTTTGTTTTTATTTGAAGCAATTGTAAGCATTGATGACCATTCAAAATTGTTTGTTTTTACAGGAGTGCCGTGCAGTGAAAGTTCTATACCTTTATTGGTAATTAAACCTGCATTGATTACACGTGTAGTATATCCGGTAGTTCCCGAAACAGAAAAAGGAATAACTTGATTCTTTGATTCGGTAGAATAATACGTAAATTCAAATCCCAAGCGATTGTTTAAGAAACTTGTTTCCAAGCCAAATTCCAATGAGCCTGTACTTTCAGATTTCAGATTCGGATTTTTTAAAGTCATAGGCAGCACATATCCGGGTGTTCCCGTTCCTGTATCAATATTCGTATATTGTGTATATGTATTGATTATTTGATAAGGGTCGGTATCGTTACCTACAAAGGCATAACCTGCGCGTAATTTACCGAAAGAAAGCCATGGTAAACTTCCTTTTGTGAGTTGAGAAAAGATAAAACTACCTGTTACCGCAGGATAAAGATATGAATTATTTCCTTGTGGCAGTGTTGACGACCAGTCGTTACGAACAGATACATCTAAATAGACCAAACCTTTCCATCCTGCACTTGCGTTAGCAAATACCGAATTAACCGATTTTTTGTTCAAAATATTATAAGCCTGTGCCGGCGAAATAGAATTTTTCAGATTATAGAATAATGGTATTGCCAATCCTCCGCTTGTTTCGCCATATACATATTCATATTTTTCGTTTCTCACATTAGCCCCTACAGTACCCGATACAGACCAATCGCCGAACGTTTTATTGTATAACAGCAAAAATTCATTATTCAATTCATATCGTTGACGTGATATTTCCCGATAGCGAGAAATTTCCTGAGAATATACTGCATTCCTTTCGTATTGTTTATCTACAAAAAAATCGAGGTTAGCCTTATATTGGAATTTTAATTCGGGAAGAATCAGATAACTGAAACCTATATTTCCGTAAACGCGGTTGCGGGTATCGTTTTCGTAGTTCATATAACGACTCCAGTAAGGATTGTTGCTGTATGCCGGAGTTGGGTCGTCCCATGCAGAACGATTCCATGTTGCCTGCGTTCCGTCGGGAAGTATATACAAGTTTTTCGATTCTTTCAAATCCAATTCGCGATGTCCCCATTGAACGAATTTTACCATTTGGTTATTATCTCCGTAGCCTATTTCAGAACGTCCTTTGGCTGCTGTATTGAGGTAAGATATATTGGTAAAAAGTTCAAATTTCTTATCTGCACTTTTGAGTGATGATGCTGCATTGAATATATTTTTTCTCAATGAACTGTTAGGCAGGTATCCTTTCAAAATGCTGTTTGTGTACGAAATACGCACATTATTTCTATCGTTACCTTGTGCAATGGAAACATTATTGGTATATGATACGCCTGTTTCAAAAAACTTTTCGATATCATTTGCAGGAGCAACCCATTTAGATGTCGTAGGGTTTCCTACTTTTCCGCCTGCTTCCCATTTTGCCAAATCGTACCATGACAATATTTCCTGACCCTCAAATTTAGGTCCCCAACTTTCGTCAATATCGTAATTCGGATAATTGTATGTTTTTCCGTTAATTACTACTTCTTCAAAGTCATAACCGCCACCATAAAGGCGTTGTAATTTAGGCAATTTGTTTACAACTTCAAATCCGACTGATGAATTGAAAGTAACTCCATAGCCTTCTCCTTTCTCGCCTTTCTTTGTAGTTATCAGAATAACTCCATTTGTAGCGCGAGAACCGTATAAAGCAGAAGCATTTGCTCCTTTTAACACCGATACGCTTTCGATATCATCAGAATTGATATCCTGTATCAGATTGCCGTAGTCATAACCTCCCCCGCCTCTGGCAGTTTCGGCAGAGTTATAATCTTTTCCTTCGATAGGCACGCCATTTATTACAAATAAAGGCTGGTTGCTGCCTGACAGCGAGTGATTACCGCGAATAAGGACTTTTGAAGATCCACCCATACTTCCGCTGCTGCTTGCTATTTGCAAACCTGCAACTTTTCCTTGCAACGCATTTATCGGATTGTTTAATCCGCCACGTGCAGAAGTCATTTCGTCACCGTCAACGTTGGTAATGCTATAACCTAACGCTTTCTTTTCTCTCGAAATTCCAAGTGCGGTAACTACCGATTCGTTCAATAAGGATACTTCAAAGGCAAGAGTAACCTTAACTCCGTTTAATGCCGGTGCTTCCGTGTCGGCATAACCAATACAACTCACAACAATAACGCTTACATTTTCAGGTATTGAAAATGTAAATTTTCCATCCAAGTTGGTAACAGCACCTGACGATGTACCTTTTGCAACTACAGAAGCATCTGCTACAGGTGCGCCTGTTTCGTCTGTTACAGTGCCTGTTATCGTTTTTGTTTGTGCAAAAGTTGACACAGAAATACCAAACACCAGAAGAAACATAAGTAATGTTTTTCCTGCTTTTAGCATTTCCGCAAATAAATAATTTTTTTTACCCATAAGTTTGAAATTTTAATTAATAAATAGTTTTTTTAATTAATTTTTATAAAAAGTTTAATTTTGTATAATTTAATCATATATATTTTTTTGTTTATTCATTTATAATCAATAATATCTAATATCTAAAAGTTGTATATTTTTTTGTTTCATTTTGTAAGTTATATTATTTTGTCCTATAATTTACATTATGTTTAGTTTGACTGCAAATGTAAATTGTTTTTCAATACGTTCCAAATTTAACAATGTCTTTTTTTAAAGTTAAAAAACATTTAATGCATTGATTTTATTCTATTTAAAACTTAACATAATGTAAATTATGGGACAAAAAATTTTTTAGTGAAGTGTTAAAATGAATCATTTTTGGTTATTAAATCCGGAATCTAAACTTTGTGTTGCATTTATTTTAAAAGTATCAATTTAAAGTTAAAAATAAAAAAAAATACAAATTGCCTCGCCATTACGATTAAAATTACTGAAGGTAATCTCTTGTTTGATACAGCTTATGCTGAAATTAATATTTATTTTTTTCTCGTTACAAATTTAATTATTTTTTTTACATATTGAACAACATCAATAATTATAATGACAAAATAAATACGGAAAAATATTTATGCACAAAAAATAAATAATTTGTAATGTTTTTAATTTCCGGACAGAATTAAACCGTGTGAAGTATAATAAAAAGTATGTTGATATTTCAGCGATAAAAAATAACCTAATAAAGGAATGGAATGAACCCATTTAGGAACGTGAAATAAATAAAAGATGACAAAAAAAATTCCGTAAGAATTATCGCTCGGTAGAAATGGTAATCCACACCAAATTTGCAGTCCGTCAAGACTGCAACCAACAAAAACAGAGGTTGCAAACCTACGGCTTGCAATACGACTATGGTTATTTTTCTACCAAGCGATGTAAACCTAACGGCTTGCTCTTTTGATAAAAACAATCTTTTATAGTTTATTTGTTTTTTGTTACTTAGTATTTAAATGTTGGTAGAAAACGAATGTCCGCACATCACCAACCCCGCATGGGGTCGAGCAATTGGAGAATTTGTACATTTCTACCAATTATATAACCTTATCGGGATTTTTTTTGTCATTTTTTATATGTTTTTTTGTTTTTTTATCACTTCTATATCAATGGCAATACATAATTAAAATAATTAAATTACTGAACTTTTTTATCCAAAATCAAGCAAATAAATGTACTCATTTTCGTTATAAAAGTGTAAAAATATGTAATAAATAAAGGTGATTTGGCAATCTCATTTATAAAAAATTTCAGATTAATCATTGACCATTAAAAATTATTTACTACTTTCGCAGTCTTATTTGGTAAGAATATTTCTTGCTTTTTGTAATAAAAATGTATTGCTATGGATGTTAATAACACAAACTCTGTTCTGGAAGAACAATTCGATGATGTAAAAAACAACACCGAAAATGCTGTTGAGGCTGCCGATAATGCAACCGAAACTGTGAATGAAAACGAATCGGAAAAAGTAATTGATGAACCCGAAGTTGCTGTTGAGGTTGCCGATGATGCGCCCGAAATTGTTAACGAAAACGAATCGGAAGAAACAATTGATGAACCCGAAGTTGCTGTTGAGGTTGCCGATGACGCGCCCGAAATTGTTAACGAAATCGAATCGGAAATATTAATTGACGAAACAGAAATTGATATTATCTTATCTGAAAAGTTAACCGACGAAGATGATGATATTTCGTTGCAAAAAGCAGATGATGAAATCATTGATTTTTCTATTGAAGAAGCCTTTATTGCTGCCGAATCGGAAGAATTTGATTTGGAAGATGATGAAGAAATTGATTTAGACAGCGACGAAGATACGGAAGTGTCGTCAAATTTTTCGGAAATGAACAAGGCGGAATTGAATGTCGCATTCAGAAATATATTGGAAACTCAACCCGTAGAAAAAATACGCAAAGATGTTGATGCTGTAAAAACATCGTTCTACAAAATTTTGCGTCAGGAACAGGACGTTTACCGACAGGAATACATAGCAAAAGGTAATGATATAGAGAGTTATATCGCGCCTGTTGATAAATACGAAATTGAATTTAAATCGTTGTTTAATTCGTATAAAGTAAAACGCAGCGCATATCTCAGAAATCTCGAAAACAATAAAGAAGATAATTATAAAATAAAATTAAAACTTATTGATGAGTTGAAAGAACTTATTGATAAAAAAGAAAATATAAATCACACGTTTCAGGCATTTAAAGAACTGCAAAAAAGATGGCGCGAAACAGGTCCGATACCGCAATCGTACATGAAAGATTTGTGGGATACATATAATCATCATGTAGAAAATTTTTATGATTATCTGAAAATAAACAAAGAGTTGCGCGATATGGATTTGAAGAAAAATCTTGAAGCGAAAATACAACTCTGCGAAAAAGCCGAAGAACTGTTGATTGAACCATCGGTTGTTACCGCTTTCCGCAAACTTCAAAAATATCACGAACAATGGCGCGAAATTGGTCCCGTAGCAAACGAACTGAAAGAACAAATATGGGAACGATTTAAAGAAGCAACATCAAAAATAAATAAAAAACATCAAGAATATTTTGAACAACAAAAAGGACTTCAGGAACAAAATCTGAAAGCAAAATTAGTGCTTTGCGAAAAAATAGAAGAACTTGTTGCAGCCCAAACAAAAACAAACAAAGAATGGAATAAATCGTCTAAAATACTGATAGAAATGCAAAAAGCATGGAAATCTATTGGTTTTGCATCTAAAAAAGATAACGGAAAAATATATCTGCGTTTTAGAAAAGCCTGCGACGAATTTTTTACAAAAAAACGTAAATTTTACAGCGAATTTAAAAAATCGATGGACGGAAATCTTCATCTGAAACTCGATTTATGCAAACAAGCCGAAGCGCTTTCGGAAAATACCGATTGGAAAAAAACAACCGAACAACTGATAAAATTACAAAAAGAATGGAAAGAAATAGGAGTTGTTCCGCGCAAAGTTTCAGCCGAAGTATGGAAACGTTTTCGCACCGCCTGCGATAAATTTTTTAACAGTCGCAACAGCGTGCTTAAAGAACAGGATACCCGCTACGATGAAAATCTGAAAGCAAAACAAGCAATAATTAAAGAAGTAAAAGAATACGAAGCAGGCAGAGATGTAGTGCGAAACCTTGATGCACTTAAAGATTTTCAACGGCGCTGGGCAGCAATAGGCTTTGTTCCGATAAAATACAAAACACAAATACAAACAGAATTTCGTACCTTAGTGGATAACCTTTTCAAATCGTTGAACATAAGCGAAACAGACAGAAAAATAGTGAAATTCAGAACACAACTGAAAAACACTCAGACAGGTGGTGGTGGTAAAGGACAAACAAAAACACTGCGCAGCGAAAGAGATAAACTACTCGGACAAATTCGTCAAATCGAAGCAGATATTGCCCTTTGGGAAAACAATATAGGCTTTTTTGCGAAATCGAAAAATGCCGATACCTTTGTGTCCGAAGTGAAACGTAAAATAGAAAAATCAAAAGAAGAAGTTATAGTTCTCGAAGAAAAAATAAAATTACTCGACCAAACAATTTGATTTTCGATTTAGGAATTTATTATGGAGACAAGCACAAAATACGTATTTGTAACAGGCGGAGTTACATCATCGTTAGGAAAAGGAATTATAGCATCGTCGCTGGCAAAACTATTGCAGTCGAGCGGATATTCTGTTACAATACAAAAATTAGACCCCTATCTGAATGTTGACCCCGGAACGCTAAATCCATACGAACACGGAGAATGTTATGTTACCGAAGATGGCGCAGAAACAGATTTGGACTTGGGACACTACGAAAGATTTTTAAACATCCATACATCACAATTAAACAACGTAACTACCGGACGAATTTATCAAACGGTTATAAATAAAGAGCGAAAAGGCGATTATCTCGGAAAAACAGTGCAGGTTGTTCCTCATATTACCGACGAAATAAAACGCTGCATACAACTTGTAGGAACAAAACATCGCTTTGATGTTGTAATTACCGAAATAGGCGGAACAGTTGGCGATATAGAATCACTGCCTTATATCGAAGCCGTGCGACAGTTGCGTTATCAGTTGGGAAACACAAATTCTGTTGTAATACATTTGACACTCGTTCCATATCTTGCCGCAGCAGGCGAACTGAAAACAAAACCAACTCAACACTCGGTAAAAGCACTATTGGAAAACGGAGTACAACCCGATATTCTTGTTTTGCGCACCGAAAGAAATCTGAACATGGAAATTCGCAAAAAAGTAGCCCTTTTTTGCAATGTCGATGGCGATGCCGTGATACAATCAATAGATGTGCCTACAATATACGATGTTCCGATAAAAATGAACGAAGAAAAACTCGACCAGATAGTGTTGAGAAAATTAAATCTTCCTCAAAATAAAGTAGTAGAATTACGTCAATGGAAAGAATTTTTGGCGAAAGTAAAAAATCCTAAACGCGAAGTTACCATTGCACTTGTAGGAAAATACACACAACTTCCGGATGCTTACAAATCAATATGCGAATCGTTTATACACGCAGGAGCAGCAAACGAATGTAAAGTGATAGTGCAAATGATAAATTCGGAAAAATTAAACGATGAAAATGCAAATCAACTGCTGGCATCGGTTAATGGCATTTTGGTTGCGCCCGGATTTGGTAGTCGCGGAATAGACGGAAAATATGTAGCCGTAAAATATGCCCGCGAAAATAATATTCCGTTTTTTGGAATATGTCTCGGAATGCAATGCGCAGTTATTGAATTTGCGCGAAATGTACTCGGCTACACCGATGCAGTTTCTACCGAAATGGAAGCCGCAACCGAACATACTGTTATTGACATTATGGAATCGCAAAAAAAAATAACCGAAAAAGGCGGCACAATGCGGCTTGGAGCATATCCCTGCAAATTAAACAGCAATTCGCTCACCGCAAAAGTTTACGGACAAACAAAAATATCAGAACGCCACCGCCATCGCTATGAATTTAACAACGATTATCTCGAGCGATTTAGCAAAGCAGGAATGGTTGCCGCAGGAATAAACGAAACATCAGGATTGGTTGAAATTATGGAAATACCATCGCATCGCTGGTTTATCGGAGTGCAGTTTCACCCCGAATATAAAAGCACGGTTTTAAGTCCCCACCCCCTTTTCGTAGGCTTTGTAAAAGCGGCGATGACGACTATTAAAAATTAACAATTACGAATTACGAAAATTACGAATTACGAATTAAAAATTACGAATGTGGGGTGCTAATTTGCACCCTGCATTTTTATATTGTAAGGGCGAAGATAATTTAAGCATAAAACTTTTTTATCTGTGTAAATCCGTTTAATCTGTGTAATCTGTGTGCTTATCTCAAATCAAAAAAATACTTACGACTTACAACTTACGACTTATGACTTACAACTTACAACTTACGACTAATTTGCCAAATCAAACAATGCCGGGTTTATGTGGCAATAGCCCGAAGGATTTTTATCCAAATATTTTTGATGGTAGTCTTCTGCCGAATAAAAATTTTTCAGTTCCAAAACTTCGGTAACTATTGGATTGGTGTAATGCTGTGAAAGTTCGGCTATCATTTTGTTTATTATAGGTAAATCGCAAAAATCAGTATAATAAATTCCGGTGCGATACTGTTCGCCAATGTCGTTGCCTTGCCTGTTAATGCTTGTCGGATTTATGATTTTGAAAAATAATGAGATTAATTTTTCCAACGATATTTTTTCGGCATCGTAAGTTACGCGCACGGTTTCGGCATGTCCTGTGTTGTTGTTGCAGACTTCTTTGTATGTTGGATTTTCGGTTGTACCATTGGCATATCCTGCTTGGGTGCAAACAACGCCTTGTATCAAACTCATAAAATGTTCGACACCCCAAAAGCAGCCGCCTGCAAAATAAATTTCCGATTTTTTCATTTCCATAATAATTATTAAAGTTCGCTTTCTTTCAGTCGTTCAGCATTTTCGGCAATTTGAAGTTGCTCTATAAGTTCGTAAATATTACCATCCACAAACGCCGGCAGATTGTACGTTGTGTAGTTTATGCGATGGTCGGTTACGCGGCTTTGAGGATAATTGTAAGTGCGAATTTTTGCCGAGCGGTCGCCCGTCGAAACCATAGTTTTGCGCTTGCCTGCAATATCATCAATATATTTTTGATATTCCATATTATAAATTCGGGTACGAAGTTCGGCAAGGGCTTTTGAATAATTTTTAAGTTGCGATTTTTCATCCTGACATTGCACCACAATTCCTGTGGGGATATGTGTCAAACGAATTGCCGAATATGTAGTATTTACCGATTGTCCTCCGGGTCCCGACGAGCAAAATATATCTTTACGGATATCTTTTTCGTTAAGTTCAATATCAAATTCTTCGGCTTCGGGCAATACGGCTACCGATGCTGCCGAAGTGTGAATACGTCCTTGCGTTTCGGTTTGCGGCACTCGCTGCACCCGATGCACTCCCGATTCGTATTTCAAAATTCCATAAACTCCTGCGCCTGTAACTTTTGCAACAACTTCTTTAAATCCGCCTACCGTGCCTTCCGATATATTTGTTATTTCTATTTTCCAGCCTCGTGTTTCGATAAACCGAGTGTACATACGCAGCAAATCGCCTGCAAATATGGAGGCTTCGTCGCCGCCTGTGCCTGCTCGTATTTCGAGTATTGCGTTTCGGTCGTCCTGCGGGTCTTTGGGTATCAGTAATATTTTTATTTCGTCTTCCAATTTGGCTTGCTGTTGTTCGAGTTCTGCGATTTCGGCACGAGCCATTTCGCACATCTCATAATCGCTCTCGACGGCAAGCATTTCGTTTGCCGATTCGATATTTGCAATAATAAGTTCATACTTATCGAAAGCGTGAACAATGGGTTCTAACTCGCGATATTCTTTGTTTAACGCAACAAATTTTTTCATATCGCCAATAATTTCAGGGTCGGTAATTTGCAAACCGATTTCGTCAAATTTATGTTTTATTGCTTCTAACTTAGCAAACAGTCTGTTATCGTTCATAAAATATTAAAATTCGTGCAAAGGTAGTAAAAAATATGGTATTTGGTCGTTGGTATTTAGTATTTAGTCGTTGGTATTTGGTCGTTGGTATTTGGTCGTTGGTATTTGGTCGTTGGTATTTAGTATTTAGTCGTTGGTATTTGGTCGTTGGTATTTTTATCTGTGAAAATCTGTTGCATCTGTGTTATCTGTGTGCATAAAATCGTTTTTAAACACAAAGGATTTTCACGAAGAACACAAAAGTTTTTCTATTCAGCAAATATCGTAATTCGTAATTTCGTAATTCGTAATTGTTTTGTAATTGTTTCGTAATTCGTAATTGTTTTAAACATATTCCATCTCAAAAACATCTTGAAAATTTTGGATAATAAGTTTTTTTATTTCGTTCATATCTGTTTTGCGGTTTATTTCTTTTTCGAGGGATGTTACGCCTTTGTCAATAAATCCGCAGGGATTGATGTAATTAAAATAATTCAAATCGGTATTCACATTCAACGCAAAGCCGTGCATGGTAACAAATCCCGAACATCGCACTCCGATAGCGCATATTTTGCGTGCTGATTTTGTGTCGGTATCGAGCCAAACGCCAATAGCACCTTGCAACCGCTCGCCTTTTAATCCGTAATTAAGCAATGTTCGGATTACAACTTCTTCTAATTTGCATACGTATTCTTTTACGCCGATTTCAAAAACATCCAAACGGATAATGGGATAAGCAACCAATTGACCGTAACCGTGATACGTAATATCGCCGCCTCGGTCAACTTTTATAAATTCTGCATTTTTGGCTTTCAGTTGAATTGCATCTATCAGCATATTTTGCTTATCGCCGTTGCGCCCAAGCGTATATACATGAGGATGTTCAACCAATAATAAATAATTTACACCTGTTTGACACGCCCGTTTTTCTGCTTTCAGTTTTTCCAATAAAAATACTTGTTTTTCCCAAGCCGCACGATAATTTAATGTTCCTAAATCTATCAATTCTGTTTTTCTCATAATAAAAAAGTTATAAAGTTTTTAAAGTTCATAAAGTTATAAAGTTTTTTAAGTTTTTTAAGTACAAAGTTTATCAACCAATCATTAATCATTAATCATTAATCATTAATCACTAATTTTTAATTCTTAATTTTTAATTTTTAATTATTTAAGTGTTTTTCAGCATGGTAGCTTGACCTTACCAAAGGCGCGCTTTCTACATGCGTAAATCCTTTTTCTTTCCCGATTATGCGATATTCTTCAAATATTTCGGGATGTATGTATTCTTCAA
>JAITOP010000366.1 GCA_031289895.1 Prevotellaceae bacterium | reverse complement strand
TTCTTTGATTATTTTGCAAGGTATTTCTATCGTTTCTCCCATAGCAATCTGTTTGGGAATGAGCGTTGTAAGCAAGTCAAACGAATAATTTTGACTAACAATAACTTTGTCTGTACAGGCGCACATAATGCAGCCTATAAGTGTCGAGTATAAAATTATTTTCTTCATTTTTTTTAAGTATTAATTTGTTATTATTTAATTGATATTTAATTGATATTTAATTGATTATAAATTTTAATCCTAAACCTAATTGAGTATTGAATTTTCTCATAGACGAGCCAAACACTAATTTTTCTTTTATATTAATCAGCAACACAATGAAATCGACCAAATATGTTTCTGTTTCGAGAGTTAATGCTGCGCCGTATAAAAAAGCGTCTTTATATTGAATTTCAGAGCCATCGTATAGCAATTTTTCGCCCCAATTAATAATTTCATATCCGCCCAAAGCGGATGCTCCTAACGAAAGAAAAAACGTTTTTGCACCGTCGGAAAGTAATTTGAAAAAATAGCCGCTTTCGGCGGTAAACTGCACCTGCGGGATTGTTATTTTCTCGTACAGATAACGTTTTTCCAAATATTCGCCTCCCAACATCCAGCGATTGCCGTTTTTTGCATAGCCCGAAAATGCCATCCCCGCATGAAAAGCAAAATCATTGCTTTTGGTATCAATACTTCCGCCGTTAATTATTCCTGCGGTAAATTGCAGCCCGTATTGTCCGTGCAGATAACGCTGAGCGTGAGCCATATCGCTAACGAAAAAACACAGCGCAAATGTTAAAATAAAATATAAATTCTTCATAATCATTTCACTTTTAGGTCGTCAATAACTCTGGCGCGGCTAATGTCGCTGTTTTCGACAGTAAAAGACTGATGCCGCCCGCCGTTTTTTTCAAATATCTCTACAATTAACTGTTTATCATCGGGAATAGTGAATTTTCCCAGCGTAAACACCGTCCGCTCTTTGGTTTTTCCCAGAATACATGTTGCATGATTATACGAGCGCAGGGGGAAAATTACAGTTTCCTGAACAGCAGTGCGTTTCGCCGTTTTTTTATCTACAATTTTCATGCGAATAAAATCGGTATCAAAAGGTATTCGCGATGAATTTTCGGTTTGAATATGAAAATACATAAAATCGTTGTAAACATAAATTCCTTTGAGCAGACATCTAATTCCAAAACGCTTACTGCCAATGTGTTTTATGTCACGTTTATTACTTTCGTAAATTGATTTCATAATCAGACGGACAACTTTTGGCGATTCGTTGCCTAACTCGTTGAGATAAATGTCCAATGAATTATTTGGACGATTTACCGCCTCGCCATCATGTATAAAATCTTTCATTTCCACGTTGAGTTTCAGCGGTTCATCGGCATATTTTACATTGAACGAATAAAAACTGCCTTCGTCGGTAATTACCGAAAAATTCGTTTCCTTTTCAAATCCTGCAACGGCTGCTTTAACTCTGATAATATTTTCCGCGCCATCTGCCTTACCTGCAATAATATCGGCAGAACCTAAGTCGATATATCTGACAAATGACGGAAAAATTACATGCACCGTTTTGTTAAAATTGACTTCCAAACCATAAGGCGGTATCATCCTGTCGAAAGTAATTTTGCGTGTTAAACCATCGTAAAGGTCGCCTGTTGATGGTTGTTTTTGTTCCTGTGCCATTGCACTCATCGCCATTGCAATAAGGGCGAACATTAAAAAAATCTGTTTCATTTTCATTTTAATTTGTGTTTAAATTGCTGTTATTTTTTGTTTTTGTTTGTTGTTTTAAATTTTCTTCCGAGATAAGAAATACTTTGTAACCTGCTTTAAGATAAATTTTTACCTCTTGCAGTTTTTTTGTAACGAGTTGAGAAACGCCTTGAATAATATTGCGTCCCATATCGGCAACAAATTGTTTTCCTGCATCATTCGACAGATTAATGCTTGTTCCCGCATTAGACCCTGTGGTAGCAATGATTTCCTTTGCTGCACCTACGTCCTGCAAGTCGGGAATGAAAACGCCCTGCTGTCCGTCGGAATCGTAAACGCTCAAATCCACAGTTATAATTTTCCCCGAATATTCAAGCGAATTAACGATAATGAAAAGCCTCTCGCCCTGAATTTTCGCCTCGCCCGAAATCACGGCATTGCGTGGAATAATCATATCGTTAGCCTGTACTGTTTCGAGCAATCGCAAGCGCACACTTTGTCCGCTAAGAATTGTCTGATTGTCGTGAATACAAGCCGAAACGGTATTTTTGGTTTCATTGCGTATTTCGTTTGTCGCCGTATAAAAGCCAATGTTACGCGGTTTGCTGAACGTTTTTATAAAATTTTCCTGCGAAATATCCTGTGGCAAAGCCGAAACCACACGTTCCGCCGCAGAATTTACCGAAACCGCACAGATATTATTTTTCGATTTTTGTGAAGATTCGCCAATCGGCGCATCATTCGTTAAATTAGCCGCCGGTATATATTTAGCCGCCATTTGAAACGATTTTTCCATTAATGTCATTTGTTCATCAATGGTTTTTTTACGATTTTCGCCTTCTTCAATTCGCGATTTAAGGTCGTCCAATTCCTGTTTCAACTGTTGTTTTTCGCGGTCTTCGGCGGGCGTTTCGTAAAAATTGTTCAGCGTTCGGTTAATATCTCTGTAAGCATTGGTCGAACTCTGAACGGAAGACTGTTGACGGCTTGGAGATGTATAAGTTTTGCCTGCATTTTGCAATTCCGCATCTTCGCTAACGAATGATAAATCATACGTGGGGTTCTTGTCTTTATTTTCCAAAAGTGTGCTGAAATCTTGCAGTGAGCGCATTTTTTCCGCTTGCCTTTGTTTTAGAAAATCCTGCTCGTAAGCATCTTTTTTGTTATCAACAATATCTTCTTCCTTTGGCATGGGAATGTCGGTATTGAAGCCTGCCGTTTGGCGTTCTTTGGCTTTATCGTCTGCCGATGGTGAAAAAATCAACCA
>JAITOP010000290.1 GCA_031289895.1 Prevotellaceae bacterium | reverse complement strand
AGGACTATCTGTTAATATTAGTGGAAATATAACAAATTGTTTAATAAGGCAAAGTTATCCTAATATTGATTATATTGCAAGTAATATATTTGAATTAACATCAATAAGTAAAGTAAAATGAAAAAGGTAATTTTAAATATAATTGTGATGGTATTTTCCTTTAATATATACGGACAAATGCATTGTGGTTCGGAATTAAATCTTACTGAATTACAAAACACAAATCCAATAAGATATCAAATAATTATGGATTTGGAAAACCAGACTCAATCAAGGCTTATGATGAGTATTAATAGTATTCCACAAGGAACTATTATTATTCCAGTTGTAGTTCATGTTGTGTATCAAAATAATTCTCAAAACATTAGTGATGCTCAAATAAATTCGCAACTTCAAGTATTAAATGAGGATTTTCGTAGATTAAATACAGATAAAATAAATACACCGACTGCATTTGCAGGCATTGCTGGTAATGCTAATATTGAGTTCAAATTAGCAAAGATTGCCCCAAATGGTACTCCAACAAGTGGCATTACAAGAACTCAAACTTCAAAATCCGGTTTTTCGGAAACAATAGAAGATATGAAATATACGAGTACTGGTGGTCATGATGCTTGGAATACTCAGATGTATTTAAATATTTGGGTATGTAATTTTTCAAGTTCATCCTTAGGCGGGTATGCACAATTTCCCGACGAACTTCAGACAAAACCAAATACAGATGGCGTAGTGGTAAGTTATAAATATTTTGGCAGGGATGGAACTGCTGTAAGTCCACATAATAAAGGAAGGATAGCAACTCACGAAGTTGGACATTGGTTAAATTTGAGGCATATTTGGGGGGATGCAGCAAATTGCTCTGCGACTGATTTTGTAGATGATACTCCAAATCAATATACAGCAACTTCGGAATGTCCATCTTTCCCACAAACAGATAATTGTACAACAACAAGCCCTGGAGTCATGTTTATGAATTACATGGATTATACCAATGATGCGTGTATGAATATATTTACAAATGGACAGGTTGCACGTATGCGTTCTTTATTTGATACTCAAACGGGAATTAGAAAACAAATGTTAGTTACGGCAGGATTTATAACAAACCCACCAACAATGTCAGGTTCATCTCCAATTTGCGGAGCATCAACATACACATTAAGTAATGTACCCACAGGTGCTACTGTTACATGGCAAACTAATCCATCAACCATTGCCGGCGTTGTAGGTAATGGAAATTCGGCTGTTGTTACACCTTTGGCACGAGGAACGTTTACACTTACAGCAAACATAAACGGTTATGCTGTTAGTAAAAGCATAAGTGCAGGCGTAAGCAATGTACCTTATGCTATAATGGTGAGAGACCAAACTCCATACTCAAATTGGAATAATAGTTATCAGGTTAATTATGGTTCATCATATTATTTTGAACTTTATCCACCGGATGTAACAATAAACCGATACGAATGGACATTTGGTAATAATTTAAACAATTTATATTACTGGAGCAATTATTCATATCCATTTACAGTAGGCGGAAGCGGTCTGCCTGCTCACGATAGTATGGTAATTGGATTTGTAAGTAATCCTAAGCCGGGTCTAATAGACGACAATCCCATTAGTTCTATCACAGTAATTTCACGTTTTCGCGATTGCATGGGTTGGAGTCCTGATTATGTAATGCAACTGCTAACTGTTAACAATAGCACATACTCAGCCGCCTACTCCAACCCCGCAAGCGACGAACTATATATCGACAAAATAGAAGAAACCAACACAGAATCAGCAACAAATAACATACAGCAAACAGCAACCACAAAAACCAAACAATCAGAAATAACAATCTTATTATACAGCAACAGCACAACAAAATTGGTGTACAGCAAAAATTACCCGTCATCAGCAAAGCAGATAAAAATAGATACATCAAAATTGCCAAACGGTGTTTATTATTTGAATATTATTGAGAATGGCGAAACTATAAAACAGCAAACGATTATTGTTAATCACTGAAACAATAATTTATAAAAAGTAATAAAGAGTGGTCATTTTTTAACCACTCTTTTTTCATTGTACATTATTTTTTATTTCTTCCACAAAATTATCATCAACATACCACAAAAAACCGCGTACGTTTTTGTAATTCATTTCTGTCATTAATTGCATATATTCAGCCACTTGTGCGTTGTACGACTTGTTTATTTTTCCGAATTTAAAATCAATTACAATTGTGTTTTCATCGTTTGTCATTACTCTGTCGGGTCGCTTGGCGATGATTTTTTCGTTGTCGTTTTTTGTTATAACCGTACATTCGGTAAAAAGTTTGTATGCGCCCGAATACCAATGTTCTACCTGCGATTTGGCGATTGCGTTTTCAACAAAATTTTTCAAATCGTGCTTGTCGTTTTGCTGTATAATTCCATCAAACTGAAATTTATCGACTGTTGCATCAATGTCGTTTTTGGTTTTTATTTCGGCAAAAATACGGTGTAAAATTTTGCCTCTGTTCACAGGTAACATGCTTTGTACAGGTTCGTTATCAACAGTTTTTGTAAATTCTCGCGCCGAATTTGACTGAACAAATGTTGCATTATAATTGTTGGAAACAAACGGAACAGCCAAAGGTTCGGACGGTAAATTAATTTTATTTTCGGTTTTTTTATTTATCGCATTTGTTGTTGCAATAATTTCGCCTGTTGTGAAATTTTCGTTATTTAATGCCGAATACATCACATCCGAAACAGTATTTTTTTTGTCGTTTGCATCTTTTTTTGCAAGTATTATTAAATTATTTTTTGCACGTGTTGCTGCCACATATAAAATGTTGATATTATCAACGCATAATTGCATGGTTTCGTTTTTATATTCGTCTGCAAACATTGAATTTTTTGCTTTGGAAATATACTTAACCGGAATAAGTCCGATTTCGGAAAACGGCTCTGCGCTTGCCTCGCACCAAATATAGTTATCGCCTTCCGCGCCTAATGTCCAATCGCAAAACGGAATAATTACCGAATGAAATTCCAAACCTTTTGCTTCGTGTATTGTCATTATTTTTATGCCATCCGTATCGCCGCTTATTTCTATCGGTTCTTTAAATAAAGTTGTTTCCCAATATTCTATAAACCTCAATATATCTGATGTTTCAGTTGTCAAATATTCATTTGTTTTATCTAAAAACGAAAACATATATTCAGCATTTTCGTTAAGATTTTCGAGATTAAAAATCGAATAAATTTTTTCAATCAATTCGTACAACGGAGTTAATTTAAGCGTTTCAGCCGTTTTAAAAAATTCTTCGGGCAACAAAATATTTTTTTCACGCTTAAAAATTTCATGATTTTTTATATCTTTTTCAAGAACATTTTTTTGATAATAAAACTCCAATTCTGCTTGTGCAACAGTATTTTCGGGCATCATTAAAATACGCAAAGCATCAATAATCATATTAACAGCAATAGACGAATTTAGCGTAAATGTTTTGCTCGAAACCAAGTTGTAGCAATAGTTTTTATCGGGATTTTGTTGTTTGTATTTTTCAAAATTGTATGCAATTTGTTTTGTATGTTCGTTTTTCCGCACAAGAATTGCAATATCCGAAGCCTTTACACCATTGCTTTGCAGCGTTTCTACATTTTCTATCAAATGTTTAAAAACTTCTTCTTCGTATTCCTGTTTTTCTAAAAATTCTACCGAAACAAATCCCGAAATATCCCGCTTACATTCTTGTTTTATATCGGCATAAGCGTTTTTCAAATCGCTATACTCTTCGTCGTATTCCGATTGAAGAATGTTAATGATTTTTGCAAATAAATTGTTGTTAAATTCAACTATTTTGCTTGCGCTGCGCCACGAATTATTAAGTGTTTTTACAACAGGATTAAAATAATTCAGTTTTTTATTTTTTTCTATATTATTAAGTATCTGCCAATTACCATTTCGCCATCTGTATATAGCCTGCTTAACATCGCCAACAATTAAATTGCTGTAACCTTGTGATAAACATTCGATTAGCAAAGGTTCAAAATTCTGCCACTGCAACTGCGATGTGTCCTGAAATTCGTCAATCATCACGTGCTGTATTGTTGTTCCTGTTTTTTCGAAAATGAAAGACGTATCGTCATCTCCAATCATTTTCGACAACAAAACTGATGTGTCCGAAAGTGAAAAAATATTGTTCTCGTTACTGTATTTTCTGATATATTTCAGAATATCGCTCAAAAGCCCAAGATTATTGATGTTTCTGAGAATTAATTCGCACGAAATTATAATTTTCGCCGATTTTTCGCGTTGCTCTTCGGCATTGTTCAACAACGAAATCAAAGTATTTTCGGCAAGAGCGGTTATTTCAGCGATTTTTGCTTTGTTTCTGCACCATTTGTCGGCATCTGCCGCGCAATTTTGCACATAAATATTAAAACAATTTTCGATGGTAAATTCTCCTTTATTTAGTTTTGTAAAATATCCGTAAACGCCTTTGTTTGTAAAATAAAAATCGTCAACCGTCAATTCGTTTTTTTGTGCGATTTCAAAAAATTGCACAGCAAATTCTTTCATTTTTTCGGTTTCACATTCAGTTGTTTTTTGCAGTTTTATTTTATAAAGCCGCAAAAAATCTTTTTCTAAAAACCGTTCATATACTTCGTCTTGGCGCGATTTGAATTTTTCGGAAATAATATTTTTATAAAATTTTTCTATATCTTCAGCAATTTTCCAACTTTTATTTTCTTCAATTTTTTGGTTTATATATTCTCTCAACCATTGCAGCAAACCGTTGCTATCATTGGCATTTTCAATCATCAGTTCAATCGCGTTTTGCAGAACATCATTATCGTTTAAACTTATATTGAAGTTTGCGCTCATTCCAAGTTCTTTTGCCATATTGCGCAAAATTGTCTGAAAAAAACTGTCGATAGTTTCAACTCTGAATTTGCTGTAATCGTGTAATATCAATGTCAATGCCAAAGCGGCTTGGCGACTGATTTCGTCTTCGTTTTTTTTTGTTTCGGCGCAAATTGTTTGCAAATAATTTTTCGATTCGGTAAGATTTTTTGATAATCCGTAAAGTTCGCTCATTATTCTTGTTTTCATTTCGGCAGTTGCTTTGTTGGTGAATGTTACAGCCAAAATGTTTTTATACGATTTAGGATTTTCTATCAATAATTTTATATATTCGGTAGCCAATCGAAAAGTTTTTCCCGAACCGGCAGATGCCTTATAAATTATGATTTCAGATTTCATGAAAATTAATTAGTTATAAAGTTAAAAGTTATAAAGTTTATAAAGT
>JAITOP010000267.1 GCA_031289895.1 Prevotellaceae bacterium | reverse complement strand
AACACGAAAATACACTAATTTTAATTCGTGTTTATTTGTGTGTATTCGTGGATTAATTCAACGTATAACCTCCGTCAATCAACAAACTTGTACCCGTTATCCATTGCGTTGCATCGGAAAGCAGATAAACCGCAGCATAAGCCACTTCTTCAGATTTACCGTAACGCTTTAAGGGATAACGTTTTGCATCTTCGGCGAGTTGCTCCTGCGAAATTTCAGAATGTGCCAAAAGCGGCGTTTCAATCATTGCGGGAACAACGGTGTTGAGCCGAATGCCACGAGGCGCAAGTTCCAACGCCGTTCCTTTGATAAACCCTTCGAGTGCGGCTTTGCTTGCGCCGTAAAGTCCGCCGCCAACATAGCCGATTTTTACGCCCGAAATTGATGAAATATACACCAACGAAGCGTTTTTATTCAGTTTTTTCTGCTGAATTAACTGCTGCGTAAGCGAAATTGCCGAAAACGTATTTGCTCGAAAAACTTCCTCAATATCCTGATTTTCAGCAAGATTGGCAACAAGCGTTTTCGCAATTCCTGCAATGGAAACAAAACCGTCAAGTTTTGGCAAATTTTCCACAAGTTGCGTAATTTGCTGAAAATCAGTCAAATCAGCAATTATTTTTGTGTGATTTTTACTTGACATCAAAGAGAGTGTTTCGTTCAAACGCTGTTCGTTGCGTGCCGTCAGCACAATATTTGCGCCCATTTCGGCACAAGCAACCGCAACGGCACGTCCGATGCCCGAAGACGCGCCTGTTACTAAAATGTTTTTCCCTTCAAGTGAAAACGGACTGTTCATTTCAATTACAAATTACAATTTTTCTGCAACTAAATCGTACAATTCCTGAATTGTATTTAACAGTTTCATCTCATCGGGGCGAAGTTTCGCGCCGTATTTTTTCGCCACCATATTCATTACCGCCAATGCAATGAGCGAAGACCATTCGTCAAGGTCGCGAAAGTTAGTTTCAAACGACAATTCCGAAATGTCGGTATCGTCAAATTGATTGGCAAAGTTTTTCAAAAAATCATCTTTTTCCATATTAACTTATATCATTAAAATTTTATATTCTGTAACTGTTTTCATCGGATTTCCTTTTACCAAAGTATAATCCGGCACATTTTTATCAACAACCGTGCCAGCCGAAACGATTGATTTTTCGCCGACCGTAACACCCAATAAAATAACAGATTTAACCCCAATCCACGCACCTTCCTTTATCAATATCGGAGCAACTTTCGACTCCACTATCGGAGAAAAATGAGCATACGGATTTGAATGGGCAAGCACCGTTACATCACCTGCCAGCGAAACATTATCTTCAATATAAATAAACTCGGGATAAGCATTATCTATCGTACAATGCTGCCCGATATAAACATTTTTACCAATATTCACGCCTCGCCAACGGTGCATTTTCACACGCCAGCCGTTTAACGGACAAAAATAAGACAAACGATACAAAACAATGTTTTTTATTTTCCGAAAAGCGAAAAAAACAGGATTCATTTTTCTTCGTTTCCCCGAATTTTTAATTGTTTTGAATAATTTTTTGTCATGGTCAAAATAAGGAATTAATTCCGAGTTTCTTATTTCAAAATTATTATTCATTTTTCTGATTATTTAGCCGAATATCCACCAACAACAATTAAATTTGTGCTTGTAACCCATTTTCCTGCATCGGAAAGCAGATAAATATGAAAATGGAGTGTTCATAATATTTTAAATTTCTATTCAATACAATGTGTTGCGTACAAAGGTACAGATTTTATCCCATTCTCAAAACCGAAATTTTTTGCTGAAATTCTAACGGCATATTTCGGTGCATATTTGGCAACATAAACCGACAAACTTTTTGATTTTACGTTGTCCGCCGATTTCACTTCGCAGGGAATAATGCCTTCTTCCTGCGACAGTAGAAAATCAACTTCGGCTTCGTTGCCTGACGACCAATAGCAGATTTTTTCGCTTTTAGACGCCAATGTCTGTGCTACAAAATTTTCCGTCAAAGCACCGATATAGTTAAAATTTTTGTTCTGAAAAATATCAAAAAGTTTAATTCCCGCCAAATGCACCAATAAGCCTACATCGGAAAGATAGAGTTTAAAACTTTTACTGTTTTCGTTAGATTTCAGCGGGCGAACAGGGTTTGTAATCAACGGACAAAACAGCACCAGACCCGCTTGTATTAGCCATTCTATCACCATTTCAAATTTCTGTTTGTTCGCCTTTTCTTCCACCAATTTATACCTGAACTTCCTCTGCTCCTGCGCCAACTGTTCCTTAATGCTGTTATAAACTTTCAGAATTTTCAACGAATTGATATTTTCGGAATATTTCGCCATATCAGCCATATAACCGGTAATAATATCGTCTTTGATTTTAAAAGTTATATTGCTGATTTCCTGATTATTATCCATATAATCGCTGATAACCGCAGGCATTCCGCCCAAAAACAGAAATGTTTTATATAACGTAATCGCTTTTTCGTGCAACGCCTGAATAAAAGGTTTATTTTCCGCAAACGACTGATGAATTTTTTCGCTCAACATTTTTTCATCGGCAGCCCACAAAAATTCTTCAAAATCAAGCGGATACATATATTTAATCTGCACTTTGCCCACAGGAAAAGCCGTTTTCAAGCGATTAATCTTTACGCCCAACAAACTGCCTGCCGAAATGATATTGTATTTGATTTTTGATTCTGCAAAAAATTTCAACGAAACGATTGCCTGCTCACATTCCTGAATTTCGTCTAAAAAAATGACAGATTTTTCGGAATTTATGGCTGTATGAAAATAAATTTCAATATTTTCTATAATATCAGACGGACTTAAAGAATTTTCAAAAAACGATTTGAAAATTTCATTTTGCATAAAATTAATTTCAATTTTATGCTCGTAATTTTTGTCACAAAACTCGCTGACAATAAATGTTTTACCTGTTTGTCTTGCACCAATAAGCATCAACGGCAATGAATTTTTATTTTCTTTCCATTGCCGCAAAGTATTTTCTATTTTTCGCCTTATAAGTGCCATTTTTATTTACAAATCAATTTTATTCATATTAATTTTATTGTAAAAATGATTTTTATGCAAAGATAATCCTTTTATTTGAATTAATAAAATTTATTTTTCTAAATTTCTATCAGTTCCAATATTTTATTTTTACTTATTTTCATTCAGTCCTTACTTTTTCAAATACTCCTCCAATGAGGCAAAAAAATCTTTTTTATTCATATTATTTATTAAATATTTTAGTTTTCAATTATTTTCCAATAACCGCCTTTTTCAGTTCCTACACGTTCAATTAGTCCATCTAATTTAAGTTTATCAACATCTCTTAAAATTGTTCTTTTAGACACATTAAATTTTTTGGCTATTTGTGAAACAGGAATATTTTGTATTAATAAATTAATTACACCTTGTTTACGCTCATTATCGGTGACATTATCGGTGACATTATCGGTGACATTATCGGTGACATTATCACTATCATCATTATTATCCGCTGTCAATGTATTTATGGAAAGTGCCGTAACCTTAAATCCGTGCTGAAATTCCTCAAAAATCGGTTTGGGAGAGCCGTACTGCTTGAACATTTGCCGCACACGCGCAATTCCTGAACCATATTTTTCAATCCAATTTATTTCCTTAAACATTTTTGCCACATAATAATCTCAACTGCTATTGAATGTCTGAACGTACATATTCATCATCTCATTCAAAGTCAAAAGATGGTTGGAGTTGCCCACCCGCTTAAAATATTTGCCTTTTACAGAAACAGGTTTTATCGGAAATTCTTTTACAGAAAGAATCACAATTTCCTTACTATCAAATATTTGCACTTCATAATCGGGTACAATACTCGGTTCGGTTTTTCCTTTAATTTCATTAATCCATTGAATTAACGTTTCCTTGCCGAGATTTACACCTGCAACGCTGCCATCGTCATTTACACCCACATAGAGCGAGCCGCCTTTGGCATTGACAAAAGCGACCAAAGTTTCAATACACTCGGCATTGAAAGACGATTTTAACTCTATTGTAAGCGATTCTGATGGAATCATTTTTCTGGATTTTTAATTGTTTTGAATAATTTTTATCATGGTCAAAATAAGGAATTAATTCCGAGTTTTTTATTTCAAAATCATTATTCATTTTTTAATAAAATTTCATATTCTAACACTTTTTTCGCAGGATTGCCTTTTACCAAAGTGTAATCAGGCACATCTTTTTCGACAACAGAACCGGCAGAAACAACAGCATTTTTCCCAACGCTTACCCCCGGTAAAATAACACTTTTAACTGCCACAATAGCACCTTCTTTTATAACAACCGGCTCTACCTTTGCCTGAAAAATCAAAGCATATCGCTTCATCGGATTAAAATGGGTCAATATCGTAGAACCCGCATTAATGCTGGCATTATCTTCAATGTAGATATATTCGGGATACAAATTATCCAAAAAACAAAACAAACCCACATAAACATTTTTTCCGATACTCACTCCGCGCCAGCGATGCAAACAAATCCGCACCTTAGCCGTAGGACAAGCATAAGCCAATAACATTAATAATGTATTTTTTATTTTCCTTGTCTTTTGCCCGAAAGTTCTTTTTTGCGTTTCTTCATAGTAAGGAATTGCTTTGCCTTCTCTAATTATAAAATCACTGCTTTTCATACTGCTTTTACGATTTTTTCGATATAAAATTTTCCGATATTGTATAAAAACTTGTTGCAAAGATACAAAAATCTTCCGTGTTCTACCAAATTTCCACCAAATTTTGCTTTAAAATCGCGTATTCCGTTGTTGGTATTGGGTTTGCCTGCGCCCATCATATCAAAATATTGGAAACCGTTTTCGGCGGCAAACAAAATTCCCGCCCAAGTTGCCAAAGTGGAGGGAAAAATATTTTTAAATTTCCCGTCTAAACCGCAACAAAACCATTCATATACAGCATTTTGCCCAACAAAAACGCAAACGCTGCCCCCGATAATTTTATTGTCAAATTTTATGCCAAAAATTTTGCAAAAGAATAATCCACAACATCGTTTTCTATGCGGTTCAAATAATCTTTTTCTTCCCTGTTTTTCAGGTTTTCGTAGAGAAAAAGATTTATTTTTCTTCCATTTTCTGCCGTGTATGAATAATGCCAAATAAAACGATTTTCAAATTTGAAATATCCGTCAAAATCGGCTTTGTTGCCCGTTTTTATTCGCTGATAATCAATATATTTGCTGTTTCGAGGCAAAGGAATAATATACGAAAATTGTTCAGCATCAAGTTCATTCATATTGGCTTCCGAAGCAAATCCTTTGTCAATAATAACTGTTGCATCCAATGTTCGGGAAAATATTTTTCCAACAACGATAATTGCTCGCCAAAATGTTCTTTTACAAAAGAATAAAAGCCGCTTTCTTTGACACTAATGCTTTTTATTACCGTTTGTTGTCGTCTTAATTTCGCTTTTTCAGATTCAATAAATCCATCCGTTTCGGTAATTCTGCCAAGCAATTTTCCGGTAACTTTAATCATTCTTTTTCTTGCTTCGTCCCAGCGACTGCTAATGGTATACAAATAGTATTTGCCGTCGAAGCATCTCAATTCCGTGTTTTTTTTTGTTTGAGAGCCAAAGCCCATTGAGG
>JAITOP010000257.1 GCA_031289895.1 Prevotellaceae bacterium | reverse complement strand
GTTTTTACAATTTTTCCATTATACAAAACATGAATAATATCAGGTACGATGTAATTTAGAAGTCGTTGATAATGTGTTATTACTATTGTTGATGTATAGTCGCGCCGCAATAAATTCACTCCGTTTGCGACAATGCGCAATGCGTCAATGTCAAGCCCCGAGTCGGTTTCGTCGAGAATTGAAAGTTTTGGTTCGAGCATTGCCATTTGAAAAATTTCGTTTCGCTTTTTCTCTCCGCCCGAAAAACCTTCATTAACAGAGCGGTTTGTAAGTTTAGAATCTATCTCTACCAATGCCATTTTTTCGCGCATCAACTTCAAAAATTCGGATGCCGAAAGCGGTTCAAGACCGTTGTGTTTACGATGTTCGTTAAGCGCGGCTTTCATAAAATTAACATTGCTAACTCCCGGAATTTCAACAGGATATTGAAAACTTAAAAATATACCTTCGTGCGAGCGTTCTTCGGGCGGCATCGACAATAAATCTTTGCCGTTAAACAGCACTTTGCCTTGTGTAACTTCGTAATTGGGTTTGCCCGTAAGCACCGCCGCAAGCGTACTTTTTCCCGAACCGTTAGGTCCCATAATTGCATGAATTTCGCCTGCATTTATTGATAAATTTATTCCTTTCAGAATTTCCTTTCCGCCTATTGAGGCATGTAAATCTTTTATCTGTAACATTTTATATTATTGTTTGTCTTTAATCTTAATTTTAATTTCTGTTTCAATATTAATATTTGTTTCAATATTAATATTCTGGTTTTCATTTATTATATTTTCATTTATTGTATTTTTATTTTGTATTTCTTCTGATTTTATTTCTAATGACTCTTTCATTTTTTTTGTCCATATAGTAACTCCTACGAACGCAAGTATTAAATAAACAACGCAAACAATAGGCATAAATATCAATCCGACAAGCAAATATTGCATTAAGTTTGTCAAATTCACTGTTATCCAAGCAGCCCAACATTCGAGTTTTTTTTGTGCCGACAGATATTGCGCAGTCAAAATGCACATTGTGATAGCGGCATCCAAAAACGGCAAACGTGCAGGCGGAAATGTATTTGGAAATATCGAACCTAATTTGCTTAAAACAAATCCCCAAATCGCCGCAAATATTAATACCAAAACGATATGAAATATTCGTTTGTCTTTCGATAACAATGTAACTTTAAGTTCGTGTTTTTCATTTTCTTCGCCTTGTTTGGGATGCGTCCATCTGTAATGCCCAAAAACAGAAATTACGAGCGAAACAGGTTGTAACATCATGCTCGAATAAAGATGTTTTTGAAGAAACAGAAAAAACAATAAAAATGTATAAAAATATCCTATAAAATAATTTATACTTTTGCCGCGAGCAGCAAGAAAAACGCAGGTCAACCCGCTGATTGTAGTCAGAAATTCAAGCCAACTGACGCCATATCCGCCAATCGAAAATAATATGTTGTCTATACTAAAAAAATCCATAATCTAATTCATTTTAATTCGTATTCAGTAATCAGTATTCCGTATTCCGTATTCTGTATTCAGTAATCCGTAATTCGTAATTTTTAATTCTTAATTCTTAATTCTTAATTTTTAATTATCCCACGCTCCCTTCAAGTGATATTTGTAATAATTTTTGTGCTTCAACGGCAAATTCCATCGGAAGTTTATTTAATACCTCTTTCGCATAGCCGTTAATTATAAGGCTTACTGCATCTTCGGTATTAAGACCTCGCTGATTGCAATAAAAAAGCTGGTCTTCGCCTATTTTTGATGTTGTTGCCTCGTGTTCTACAATTGCGCTTTTATTTTCGATATTTACGAAAGGATATGTGTGCGCGCCGCAATTACTGCCAAGCAACAAACTGTCGCATTGCGAAAAATTTCGTGCATTTTCGGCATTTTTCATAACCTTCACAAGTCCGCGATACGAGTTCTGGCTGCGTCCCGCCGATATTCCTTTCGACACAATACGGCTTTTTGTGTTTCGTCCGATGTGAATCATTTTTGTGCCTGTGTCGGCTTGCTGATAATTGTTGGTAACGGCAACCGAATAAAATTCTGCGCCTGAATCGTCTCCTTTCAGAATTGCGCTCGGATATTTCCACGTAATTGCCGAGCCTGTTTCTATTTGCGTCCACGACAGTTTTGCTCTGTCGCCTTTGCAAATTCCGCGTTTGGTAACAAAATTATAAATTCCGCCTTTGCCGTTTTTATCGCCCGGATACCAATTTTGCACTGTCGAATATTTCACTTCTGCATCTTTTTCGATAATAATTTCTACGATTGCCGCATGTAGTTGATTTTCGTCTCGTTGCGGTGCAGTACAACCTTCGAGATACGAAACATAACTCGCCTCGTCTGCAACAATCAATGTGCGCTCAAACTGTCCTGTATTTGCGGCGTTTATGCGAAAATATGTTGATAATTCCATTGGGCAACGCACGCCTTTCGGGATAAAGCAAAACGAGCCATCGCTGAATACGGCTGAGTTTAAGGCTGCAAAAAAATTATCGGTATAGGGAACTACCGTTCCGAGATATTTTTTTACCAAGTCGGGATAATCGCGAACAGCCTCACTGAAAGAGCAAAACACAATTCCTTTTTCGGCTAATGTTTCGCGAAAAGTTGTTTTTACCGAAACGCTGTCCATAACCGCATCAACAGCATAACTGCCAACGCCTGCAAGCACTTTTTGCTCATCAATGGGAATGCCGAGTTTTTCAAAAGTTTCGCGCAATTCGGGATCAACTTCATCCATATTTTTGAGTTTAGGCTTGACTTTGGGCGCAGCATAATAAATAATATTCTGATAATCTATTTCGGGAATTTCGAGGTGCGCCCATTGAGGCATTTTCATTGTAAGCCAGTATTTGTAAGCGTTTAAGCGATAATCGAGTAACCATTGCGGCTCATTTTTTTTAGACGAAATTAATCGTATAATATTCTCATTCAGTCCTTTGGGTATAAATTCCTGTTCGATGTCGGTAATAAATCCGTATTTGTATTCGCTACCTGTAATTTCGTTTAATATATCTTTTTGTTCTTCCATTTCTGATATTAAAAATTATCAATATTTTCTATATTTTTCCAATTCCACCACTTCAACAATTCGGGTTTTTGCAGCGGTTTGGGAGTATTAGCAAAATACACTGCACATCGCATGACATAAAGCACACAGCGGTCTTGCACAGTGCCGCAATCGATGTTGTGAAGATTGTATAAAACCTCGCCGGTATAACTTTTAAGGTCGTCAACAGAATGAATCCCGATTCGCCAAAGATTATGGGCAATTATTTTACCAACTCCCGGTATTTGCATCAGTTCTTTTATTGCTTGTTCTTTTTGTATCATTTACTTAACCGTTTTTTCATAAAAACTAAACTTACAAAGATACAAAATAATTTCATTAGTCGTTGGTCTGTTTTTTTGTTGATTTGTTTAGATGTTGATTTGTTTTTTGTTTTTTGTTGATTTGTTTTTTGTTTAGATGTTGATTTGTTGATTTGTTTTTTGTTGATTTGTTTTTTGTTTAGATGTTGATTTGTTTAGATGTTGATTTGAATAGGCACGCAGATAACGCAGATTAAACGGATTTACGCAGATTTTTTTTGATTTTATAAACTTTAAAAACTTTCTAATTTCTTGACTCTTGCCTCTTGGTTCTTGCTTCTTGTTCTTGGTTCTTGCTTCTTGGCTCTTGGCTCTTGTTTCTTGGTTTTTGGCTCTTTTTGAATAGCCCACAGTTTTAGCTGTGGAAATAAAAATACATAAACAAAAGGCTTTAGCCGAAAATATTAATAAATTTGGCTAAAGCCTGTGAAAATTATTCTTTTATCCTCCATCTGAAGATGGAGGCAATTCAAGCCTTTA
>JAITOP010000230.1 GCA_031289895.1 Prevotellaceae bacterium | reverse complement strand
TTCTATTTATATGGCGCAAGTTTTTTGTTAATAGCGGGTTTTATAAATATAGTAGTTTTTACATACAAGAAGAACAAATTACGTACAAAAATTATAGTGGCGTCAATAACGGTTGTTATATTGTTTCTTTTTGAAAGAAACGTTTATAAAGATATTGTTTTTATTAATACCGATAAATATAAAACAGTGGAATGTGAGCTAAATACTGTTCGAAAAGTGACGAGTGGTGGTTCGAGAGGTCATTATTACAGATATTATATTAAGGGAAACGAAGAAATTAACGGCAGATTTTTATCAATAGAAATGGATTTTTATCAATATCAGAAATTGAAAAAGGTACAAGATGAATATCGAAATGGAATTATACTGATATATTATCTTCCAAATACGAAAAGAATGTTGAAATATGAATGAAATAAAAATCAGGGAAATAACAGCAAATGAATTAAATCTTCTTGAAGACTTACTTTATGAAGCAGTCTATCAATCTGATGAAACAAATCTTATACCAAGAGAAGTTGTAAATGTTCCGCAGATTCGGGTATATATTGACAAATTTGGACAGAAAAAAGATGATTATTGTTTAGTCGCAGATTTGAACAGTAAGATTATAGGAGGGGTGTGGATTAGGATTTTGGCTGATGAAATTAGAGGTTTTGGAAATATTGATGATAAAACGCCGGAATTTGCTATTTCCTTATTCAAAGAATATCGTAATTGTGGAATTGGGACACAATTAATGCGTGAGATGATTGAATATCTTAAAACAAAATCTTATAAACAGGTTTCTTTAAGTGTGCAAAAAGCTAATTATGCCGTAAAAATGTACAAAAAAACAGGATTTCAAATTATTGAAGAAAATGAGGAAGAGTATATCATGTTGTTAAAATTAAATGAATACCCAATTGATTAGATTGATTAAAATGATTGGAATAATAAATTAAAATCCGATGAAAACAGAAATAAATAATGCAGTAGAAACTCGTGATAACGAGAGTATTATATTGAATCCATATAAAGGAATAAATTTTTATGGTAAAGAAATTCTTTTTGGAATGTCACAAAAAGATGTAAGGAAAATTACAGGAGAAAAACCGACTAAAATAGAAATAGATAATATTATGGAAGAAATCAGAGAGTTTCGTTCGGGAATGATTTTTACATATATAGATAAAAAAATGATTGATGTAACTTTCACGTTAAATACTGATTTAATTATTTATACGATAGAAGTTTTTAAGTGTAATAATCTTATTGAAGAACTTTCAAAATTTGATTCTCCAACGACAGAAGGTAAAAATGGTTATATTAATTTTTATAATTTAGGTATTTCCGTTGGCGGGTTTGGAAAAAGAAAAATTCCTGAAAAAAAGTTGGTGTCCGCATTTGCTAAAGAACGAATAAAGTTTTATCAATTTTTCCTGCAAGTCTAACTCCCGATGAAATGAAAACACTCGCAATAACAATCCTAATTATGCTGACAATCACGAATATATCTTCCGCTCAAACCAACAGCGAATTTTGGGCGGAAGAATTTCTGGCAGAAGTTTTTTACGGCAACATGACCGAAAAAAGTACGAAAATATATATCGAAAAAAGCACATGGTTTCCTCCGTCTGTCCCTTCTGCTAAAACGTTTTTAGAGGCTTTTGATATCTTCGACACCGCAATAATAAACAGTTTTAATGAATATCTGAACGAAAAATATTCTAACGCCGATTTTCTTAATTATGAAAATACAGAATTTTTTGAATGGAACGAAAATGCGCCGATATTTCAATCGCCAAAATATAAAAATCTGATTTTTGTAGATAATATATCCGACCTTCCGCCAAAAGAACGTAAATATGCCGAAGACAGATATATAGGCAAACCAATATTTACCAAAGACGGCAAATATGCTCTGATTGAAGTAGCATCATATACCGACCACAAAATCAAAACTCGCTTGAGATGGAATTGGAAAAAGGCATGGAAAATTTCGCGAACAACCCAATACGAACGCAATATTTCAGGCGCAAAATATTTATACATGCGTAACATTAACGGCAAATGGGTAAAAATAGGCTCATACCTTACACGGATTTCGTAATTCTGTATTCAGTATTCAGTATTCAGTATTCAGTATTCAGTATTCTGTATTCAGTATTCTGTATTCTGTATTCAGTATTCTGTATTCTGTAATCAGTATTCCGTATTCCGTATTCCGTATTTTGCCTAATTGTTGATTTGAAAAAATCTTTACAAACTTTAGAACTTTAAAAACTTTATAACTCCCGACTTATATACTTCGCGCGGTATCCGTCATTGCGAGGGCGTAGCCCGAAGCAATCCAGTAAATTGCTTATTTACTCTGGATTGCTTCGCAAGCTCGCAATGACGAAACGCAATTTATGACCAAGTGCAGTATAACTTAAGACTTATAACTTACGACTTATGACTTATGACTTATGACTTATGACTTATAACTTACGACTTACGACTTATAACTTACGACTTATAACTTATAACTTACGACTTATAACTTACGACTATAAGTAATTAAATATCACCGTCTGTTTAACATCAGGGTGCAGGCTATTAGCAACAGGACATTCTTTGGCGCAAAGTTCAATAAACTTTTTTTCCTTATCGCTATAATTATTTTGGGGAAATGTCAGTTCCACAATAATTTCGGCTACACGGCGCGGATTTGCGCTCATTATTTTTGTTATTTTTGCTGTTGTTCCGTCTATATTAAAACCGTGAGCCTGAGCTGATATTCCCATAATTGTAAGCATACAACTGCCAAACGATGCGACAAATAAATCGGTTGGCGAAAACGCTTCGCCTTTGCCGTGATTATCGTTGGGTGCATCTGTGTTAATTGTTGTGTCAGACTGAATATGAGTTGCTTGTGTACGAAGTTCGCCTAAATAAATTGATTTTACTGTTTCCATTTTTTTGTAGTTTTATTAATATTTTGTTTTATTTTATTTCTTGCTTTTTCTGTTTTTTCTTCAAAAATATGTATTGTTTCGCCTAAGATATTTTTAAGTTCGTGTATGGTTTCATGTTGCTCATTTTCTACAATTTCGCCTATTAACGTTGCCGAAGTGCAGCTTATAATTTCTGCGTTTACAAAATCGCCTGCCGCATAATTTTTCTTAGGAAAAACCACTGTTTTATTTTGCGATGTTCGTCCCGAAAGATATTCGTCCGAGCGTTTTGAAAAACCATCAGCCAGCACATTAAAAATTTTGCCTATATCGCGCTTGTTACTTTCGAGCGAAAGGCGATTTTGAAGTTCTATTATTTCGCTCAATCGTTTTGTTTTCAAATCTTCGGGAACATCATCTTTTAACTGTCGGGCAGCCTTTGTATTAGGACGTTCGGAATATTTAAACATATATGCAAAATCGTAATCTGCTTCGGTCATCAGCGATAATGTTTGCGCGTGGTCGTAGTCGGTTTCGGTGCAAAAGCCGGCGATAACATCGGTTGTGATGGCGCAGTCGGGAATTATTTTGCGAATTTTTGCAATGCGTTCCAGATAATGTTCGCGTGTATATTTGCGGTTCATCAGTTCAAGAATCCGTGTGCTGCCCGATTGTACGGGAAGGTGAACGCAGTTGCAGATATTTTCGTACATCGCCATTGTATATAAAACGCCGTTGCTTATATCTTTGGGATGAGATGTAGCAAATCGTACACGCATTAAAGGATTTACAAGTGCTACCATTTCGAGCAATTGGGCAAAGTTTACATCCTTTTCGGGATTTTTTTCATCTTTCCAAAAGTACGAATCAACATTTTGCCCGAGCAAAGTAACTTCTTTATATCCGTTATCGACAAGTATTTGAATTTCGTTTAAAATTGTTTTGGGACTTCGGCTGCGTTCTGCTCCGCGAGTGTAAGGAACTACGCAATACGAACAAACATTGTTACATCCGCGCATGATTGATACAAAGGCGCTTACGCCGTTTTCGTCCATTCGCACGGGAGTAATATCGGCGTATGTTTCTTCGCGCGAAAGCAATACGTTTACATCTTTTTGTCCGGCTTCAACATTGCGCAATAAGTCGGGCAACGAGCGATAGGCATCCGGACCAACAACCATATCCACAATCTTCTCGCGTTCCAAAAGTTGCTCTTTCAATCGTTCTGCCATACAGCCTATTACACCTACTTTCAGACTTGTTTTTTTAGTCTTTGCGATGCGAAAAACATTAAGCCGTCCCCAAACGCGCTGTTCGGCATTTTCGCGAATCGAGCAGGTATTTATTAAAATCAAATCGGCTTCGTTTATATCTTTTGTGAAAAAATAACCGTTATCCTGCAATATCGCCAAAACAAGTTCGCTGTCGTTTACGTTCATTTGGCAGCCGTAAGTTTCGATATACACAAGTTTTTTCGACCTGTCTAAAATAGGTTTTATTGATTTATAATCTATTGTTTTTGTATTTATTTTTTGTTTTGACATATTAAAAATTAATTCCAGCTTTATTTTTTACATATAAACCAAGGATTTTGCATATTTTCTTTATTGTAGCACAAACGTTTTCCATCTTCTACCGAACATACCGAAAATCCTGCTTCTTCGGCTATTATTTGGCTTGCCGCTGTGTCCCATTCCCAAGTTGTATCGTAGCGCGGATAAATATCGGCTTTCCCAACTGCAAGCATACACATTTTCAGAGAACTGCCGCGCCGCATTACCATTATATTAACATGTTCCTTTCGTAAATTATTTACATATTCCGATGTTTCGGGACTAATATGCAGGCGGCTTGTAACAACAATCAGTTTATTATTGCCGCTATCAGGCAAGGGCGGCATTTTCACCGAATTTTCTATTATCGCATCATAACTAAAATCAGCGTTTAATTCGGGTTTTATATTTGATTTTCGGAATGCACCACGTTCTTTTATAGCAAAATAAATTCGCTGATACGCAGGCGCATACACTATTCCAACGGTAGGATAGCCGTTTTCTATCAAGGCGATATTTACAGTAAAATCGCTTGTGCGGTTTATAAATTCATCGGTGCCATCCAAAGGGTCAACCATCCAAAGTAAATCCCACGAAATGCGCTCGTCGTAAGCAATAGAGCGACCTTCTTCGCTGATAACAGGAATTCTTGTAATACCTAATGTTTTGTTTATCTCGTCGTGCGCCAAAGTATCGGCAAGAGTCAAAGGCGTTAAATCAGATTTTGCCTTGATATTAAAATCGCCCGATTCATACACTTCCATAATTTTAGCTCCTGCGCGTATTGCTGCATTTATTGCTGTGGTAAACAGCAATTTCATTGTCTCATCTGTTAGCATAATTTTATTTCTAAATTCGTTTTTTTTGATTCGATATTTCAAGATGCAAACTTACAAAAAATTATTGAGAAAGGAGTTATTGAGTTCATAAAGTTTTGAAAGTTTGTAAAGTTCTTAAAGGTTTTAAAGTTCTTAAAGAAAGAAGTTATAGAAGTTATAGAAGTTATAGAAATTAAGGAAATTAAGAAATTATACTCCTCTCGGTCTCCGTCATTGCGAGGGCGTAGCCCGAAGCAATCCGGTAAATTGCTTATTTACTCTGGATTGCTTCGCAAGCTCGCAATGACGAAAACGCAATTTATGCCGGAGTTTAGTATA
>JAITOP010000222.1 GCA_031289895.1 Prevotellaceae bacterium | reverse complement strand
ACATTTCAACCGCTTGCGCTACCCACCCGAAAGTTGTTTTGCCAACAACTATTAATGTTATTTTCATTTTCTGATTATTAAAACATAATAATAAGATTGTTTATTTTATTAGCCCACATATTTATTTTATTTTCAAATATATAAATAACTCAAACAATCCGTAACAAAATTACAAAATTATTTTAGAACTATTGATTAATATTAGAAAGTTTAGAAAGATTTTAAAAATCAAAAAAATCTGCTTAAATCTGTTCAATCTGTGTGCTTATTCAAATCAACAAAAAATCAACAAAAAACCAACGAAATACTTTCATTTTTTTTCAATCGCAAATTATTTTTGTATTTTTACAAAATTAATATTAAAAAAATTATGCAAAAAGATATTTTAATACCCCTTATATTAACACTTTTCGCAGGATTGGCTACCGGCGTGGGAAGTGCTATTGCCTTTTTTGCTCATCGTACAAACAAACGTTTTTTGTCGTTTTCGCTCGGACTTTCTGCCGGCGTTATGATTTACGTTTCGTTTGTAGAATTATTCAATCAGGCGCAAACGTCATTATCAGCCCATTTCGGATTAAAAATGGGAATGTCTATAACCGTGCTTTGTTTTTTTGCGGGAATGTTGTTGATTGGCATTATCGACCGCATTGTGCCGTCAGTTGAAAATCCTCACGAGGCGCGTTCTGTTGAAAGTATGAACACTCTTCCGCCGAAAAACGCAAAACTGATGCGAATGGGACTCATAACCGCGCTGGCAATAGGAATACATAATTTTCCCGAAGGCGTTGCAACATTTGTAGCCGCGCTCGAAAATTCAACATTAGGAATTGCTATTGCCGTTGCCATTGCTATCCACAATATTCCCGAAGGAATTGCCGTTTCGGTTCCAATATATTACGCAACAGGCGACAGAAAAAAAGCATTTTTCCTTTCTTTTTTATCGGGATTAGCCGAACCTGTTGGCGCGTTGCTGGCGTATTTGCTTCTTATGCCTTTTATTTCGCCCGTTGTTATGGGATATGTGTTTGCTTTTGTTGCGGGAATTATGGTTTTTATTTCGTTCGACGAACTTTTGCCTGCTGCACGCGAATATGGCGAACATCATACTTCTATTTTCGGGTTGGTATCGGGAATGGCGGTGATGGCTGTCAGTCTTATTTTATTATCGTAATAAAACAATAAAATCATGGAAAATCACAATCATCCGCATCACAATCACAATCATAATCACAGCCATGCGCTGACATCGCTTAACAGGGCTTTTATGGTTGGAATAATTCTTAATCTGGCATTTGTGGTAGTAGAATTTACTATGGGATTTTTGTCCGATTCGGTAGGATTATTGTCGGATGCAGGACATAATATGAGCGATGTTGTGAGCCTTGTTTTGGCAATGCTGGCATTTCGATTATCAAAAACTCAGGCAAACAAAAAACACACTTACGGATATAAAAAAGTTACTATTTTAGTGTCGCTGGTAAATGCTGTAATTTTGTTGTTTGCCGTTGCTTTTATAGTGGTGGAAAGTATAGAAAAATTTATACATCCGCAAACGGTCAACGGCAGCATTATCATTTGGACGGCGGCAATAGGCGTAATAATTAATTCGGCAACAGCATGGTTTTTTGTGCGCGAAAAAGATAAAGACCTCAACGTAAAAGGCGCGTATCTGCACATGGCTGCCGATGCTTTGGTTTCGGTAGGAGTTGTGGTTTCTGGAATAATCGTATTAACCACAGGCTGGTATTTGATTGACCCAATCATAGGATTGATAATTGCGGGCGTAATTGTATTTTCAACATGGAATTTGCTGCGCGAAAGTTTAAATCTTTCCATTGATGGCGTTCCGTCTAATATCAATTACGAAAAAATAAAACAAATAATAATGTCGAATAGCGATATAAAAGAAATTCATCATTTGCACATTTGGGCTTTAAGCACCACCGAAAACGCACTGACAGCACACATTGTTTTGTCGGATATGAATAAAATGGAAACGGTAAAAACCAATATCAAGCACATTTTACACGATGTAGGAATAAATCATGCAACATTAGAATTTGAACCCGAAAACATCAAATGTGAGGATGCGTGGGATTAGCAGGATAAATTAATCAGTACCGATTCTATTATTTTCGGGAAAAATTCATATTCCAAAGCGTGAACTTTTTGCGCAAGCGTTGCAGGAGTATCGGCAGACGTTATTTCACATTTTGCCTGAAAAATAATATTTCCATCATCATATTTTTCGTTTACGTAATGAATTGTAATTCCCGATTCTTTTTTGCCATCAGCAATCACCGCTTTATGCACATTTTCGCCAAACATTCCTTTTCCACCATAACTCGGCAACAATGCAGGATGAATATTAATTATTTTATTATCAAATAATTGTATTATGTTTTTGGGAATAAGCCACAAAAATCCTGCTAACACAATTAAGTCGGTTTCTTCGGCTAACAAATTATTAATTATTTTGTTTGAATTATAAAATTCATCTCTCGAAAAAATCATAACAGGCACGCCTAAACCGCTTGCCCGCGTTACAACATAAGCATTCGGAACATTACAAAACACAATTTTCACTTTGCCGATATCACTATTTTCGAAATATTTTATAATATTTTCGGCGTTACTTCCGGCTCCGGAGGCAAAAATAGCGATTTTTTTAAAATTCAACATATTTATTTTCAATATAATAGTTTAAAAAAGTTTGCGTTTAAAAAATAATACTTATATTTGCAGGCTGAAATTGCAACAAGCGCTCTTTTATTCGAACGCTATAAATATTAAAGTGCAATTTTAATAGAAATTTTTGAAACAACAAACATAAATTAAATTAAATTATTAACTAAAACAAAAAGTTATGGCAGAAATTGTATCGAAAGTAACAGCAATTATCGTCGAAAGATTAGGCGTCGACGAAAAACAAGTAACTCCAACGGCGAGCTTCACGAACGACCTTGGTGCAGATTCGCTTGATACTGTTGAATTAATCATGGAATTTGAAAAAGAATTTGGGGTCCAAATTCCTGATGAAGATGCAGAAAAAATTACTACTGTGGGCGATGCTATCGCGTACATAGAAAGTAAAAAAGCTTAAATTTGTAAAGTTATGTTTATTTCAAAAGTAAATTTTATAGAATTATGGAATTAAAACGAGTTGTAGTAACAGGTATAGGGACAATAAATCCATTGGGAAATAATGTCAATGATTTTTTTGATAACCTTGTAAAAGGCACAAGTGGAGCCGGCTTAATAACTTATTTTGACACAACCAATTTTAAAACAAAATTTGCTTGCGAAGTAAAAAATTACAATCCCGCCGACTATTTCGACCGGAAAGAGGTTCGCAAACACGATTTGTACTCGCAATTTGGCATGATTGCCGCCGATCAGGCAATTGCAGATGCAGGAATTAGCAAAGAATCGGCAGACCCGTTCAGGATTGGAGTTGTTTGGGCGTCTGGTATCGGAGGTATTCGTACCTTCTTTGACGAAGTTAAGGGTTTTCTCGAGGGAGGCGGAATCCCTCGTTTTAGCCCTTTTTTTGTACCTAAAATGATTGCAGATATTTGCGCAGGATACATATCTATAAAACATGGATTTTGCGGACCAAATTACGCAACCGTTTCGGCGTGCGCATCATCAACACACGCACTTATTGAATCGATGAACCATATTAAACGCGGCAGAGCCGTTATTATGGTTGCAGGAGGTTCGGAATCGGCTATAAACCAAGCCGGCGTTGGAGGATTTAACTCTATGCTGGCGTTATCGGTAAATAACGATAATTATATGAAAGCTTCGCGCCCGTTCGATAAAGAACGAGACGGATTTGTGATAGGCGAAGGAGCTGCGGGTCTTATTCTCGAAGAATACGAACACGCAAAAGCACGAGGAGCAAAAATATACGCAGAAGTTATGGGCGGCGGAATGTCTGCCGATGCATACCATCTCACCGCGCCTCACCCCGAAGGACTTGGTGCTGCAAACGTTATGCACACAGCCCTTGAAGACTCAAATCTTAAATTAGAAGATATTGATTATATAAATGTTCATGGAACATCTACACCGCTTGGCGATATTGCCGAACTTAGAGCAATACAAAAAGTATTTGGAGATTGCGTTTCAAAAATAAATATAAGCTCAACAAAATCGATGACCGGACACCTTCTTGGCGCTGCCGGCGCACTCGAAGCATTGGCTTGTATTTGTGCGATGCAAAACCAAATTATACCACCTACTATTAATTTCGAAACCCCCGACCCCGAAATAGATTACGAAAAAATGAATCTTACACTTAACAAAGCGCAATCACGTAAAGTTAATGTAACACTGAGTAATACATTCGGATTTGGAGGTCATAATGCCGCAATAGTACTTAAGAAATTAGATTAGCTTTGATATCTATAAAATCTATAATAGTCAATTTTTCAGACGATAAACAGCTGTACGAAGGCTTAAAAAAAATTTTAGGAAAATATCCTAAAAATATTGATTTATATAAAGTAGCCTTGACCCAAAGGTCGGATGTAATCTTCGCAAAAAGCAAAAAAAAAAGAACAAACGAGCGTTTGGAATATCTTGGCGATGCTGTTTTAGGTAGCATAGTTGCCGAATATCTTTTTCTTCAGTTTCCTAATAAACAAGAAGGTTTTCTTACCAAAATGCGGGCAAAAATAGTAAGCCGCAAAAGTTTAAATTTACTGTCGCAACAAAGCGGACTTATGAAATTATTGGTGCAGCAACAAAGCCACAATAAACAAGCAAAAGGAGCGGCAGGAAATATTTTTGAAGCCATACACGGCGCAATGCTGCTCGACTTTGGATATGAAACCACAAAAAAAATATTTATACAACAATTTCTTAAATTTGTTGATATTAACAAACTTACTGAAGAAGAAGTTGACTACAAAAGCAAAATACTTGAATGGGGACAAAAAAACAAATCAAAATTGGTTTTTGAATGTTGCGAAGAAACCAC
>JAITOP010000073.1 GCA_031289895.1 Prevotellaceae bacterium | reverse complement strand
ACAAAATAAAAATAGCAGTTTGTTAAAACCGCTATTTCCAAAATAAATCTTTTCGGCAGAAAAAATTATTTGTTATTCTTTTATTGCTATGTCGTCTAAACAGAAATAGGTGGGTGTGTTTATATAACCGCCGCTGTTGTCGCTGCTTGATAGAGTAAATTGAAGTTTTTGTACTGCACCAAGCGCGGTTAAATCAACTTTTGTCCATTCGGTTACAACTCCACCGGAATTTGCTGTGCGAAAATCGGCGAGGCAAAATTCCTTTGTACCTTTCACTGTTCCTGTATTATCAATGCCTGTAATGGTTAATTTGAAATAGTCTTGGTCGGCGTAATTCATTTTTTTTGCAAAACCATCGCCATTTAACATCGAAAGTGCGGCGTAAGTGGCGTTTGCTACATAAATGTGGTCGAAAACTTTATTTGTGTTGTCGGCAACATAAATTTCGTTTTCGTAACCCGGTCCCATCGTTGAACCACCGTCATAACATAAGGCAAATTTACTTCCTGAATGTGCTTTGGCATTGTAAACGCTTGATTCGTTTGCATATCCTGTGGTTGTCATATCATTTTGATTTGATATTTCAAAACCGCACCAGTAGTCATAATATTCGGTTTGCACAAAATTTCTCACAGTAATTCCTTTTTCTGTGTAGGCTGCCCAGAAATTGCCCAAATCATTGTCATCTCTGTCGATTAAAGTTCCTTCGCGCAAAATGCCTTGTGTGTTAAGATTTGCATCTTCAAAAGTTACTACGCTAAGCGGTGTAACTTTGTCATCATCAGAGCAACTTGTTATTGCAAATCCGATAGTTGCAGCGGCGCATACCAGCGCCAAAAATTTTTTAATTTTCATTATTTTTTTTGTTTTAGTGATAAATTATATGGATTGGACGTATTTAAATTATTTCAAATAACAACTACCCCAAAAAACCCCAGTTTAAATCTGTCCAAATCCATATTCTTTAATCTGTTATTATTAATTTAGTTAATTAATTTCTATTTCGGTACGGCGGTTTTTTGCGCGTCCTTTTGTTGTTTTGTTTGTTGCAACCGAATGTTCTTCTCCATAACCAACAGTCTCAATTTTCGCCGTTATGCCTTTTTCCTGCAAATATTTTTTTACAGATTCGGCGCGTTGTTTAGAAAGTTGTTGATTGTATTCAACGCTTCCTTGCGAATCGGTATGTCCTGATAGTTTAATATTTACATCAGGATGTTTTTTCAAAATTTCTATCGAACGGTTGAGTTTTTGCAGCGATTCGCCTTTGATTACGCTACTGCCGGTTTCAAATAAAATTGATTCAAAATTTTCAACAATTATTTTGTGTTCTTCAACAGTTGGCTTGGCTTCGGATTTTGCATTCAGTTGTTTTTCCAAATCGGCAAGTTTTTGTTTTGCAGCCGTCAAATCGTCCGAAAGTTTTTTAGTGTCGGATGTGCAATTGTTTTTAACATCGGCAATTTGTTTTTCGTAAGTTGAATAATCACAGTCTATTGCCTTTTCAGGATGCTTAAAGGTTTTTGTTTTTCCCAATTTGAAATTCAATCCTATTGTTGCCGTCAATCCGCCTTCGAGCATCTGTCCGCGAGTTACGCCATCAAATCTCTGGTTCACAAACATTCCTCCGAGTTCAACATCAATATCAACACTTTTTGACAATCTGAATCTGTTAATAAGTCCCACATTTACAGAATATTCTCCTTCGTGTATGCCGTCTTCACCGTAGCCGAAACGAAAAGCATATCCAACTCCCAAATAAGGTATCAACTGATAAAAACGGTTTTCTTTGTATTTGAAAATGCTGAAAAGCAAATCGAGATGAGAATTGAAATAATTAAATTTTTCTTTGTAATATCCATCGGCATCTCTATCGCCATGAATGTGATTAAGAGCAATATCGGTAATTGTAAATTGTGTTGAGTAAGGATTTAAAAAACCTCTCATTCCTGCAAAATCAAATTGCGCCCGAAATCCAACTGATGGCGTAATCCATTTTCCCACAGATAATTTACCTACATACGAAACTCGTTTATCTAATGCTCCGTGTTTATCAAATTCTCCAAAATATATATTTGCGCCGCCGCTCAACGATACAAACCAGTTTTGTCCTGCTTTTGAAACTAAATATTGTCTGCTTGCTGCTGTGTCGTTTTGCGCTTGTGCGTTTGCAATTTCGCCAATCATTATGGCAAATGTTAGTAATAATAATATCTTTTTCATTTTAATATCCTTTAATCTGCTTTTATTCATAACTTTCGGGGAAATATATACCTGCGGCAAAACGTGTGTAATTTAAATAATCTTCAACATGCTTTATGTTGTTAGCACCGGGTGCTGCTCCACTCGTAAATTTTAATACGCTTATTGTATTAGTTCGATAAGCCGCCCCAAAACCTTGTATTGCAGAAACATAAATTTCGCCTGTTTTCGGATGTACGGCAACTCCTCCATAAACCATAGAATATGGAAGATATGGTGAAATATTACCGATAGTGTATGTAATATTGGCGGTGTGAATATGCTGATATACATTTATTGTTGTTGCCGAATAAGATTGTTGCACATTCGAAAAATATATAGTATCGCCTTTGGGCCAGATACATTGCAAGTTATATAACATCATCGCCGAATAACCGACACTGATTCCCGCAGGCAGTGTACTGGTACTTATTGTAGAATAATCGGTTGTATTTATTTTTTGAATCTCAATAGGACTTTTTCCTATCGCAACAAAAATATTGCCATCGTCAGCACGGGCAATAGATTGCACAGCAGCACCAAAATCTATGAGATTAGAAATAGTATCTTTACCTTGTTCAAAAACTTTAACTCTGTTTCCATCTATTGCAAATAACTTGTGATTTGCAGCATGCATCCTGACTGAAGAATTGCAAGTTCCGTTTTTAATTGCGATTACTTCCTTAGTTACAGTGTTAAATGAATACAATTGATTTTGAGGATTTAAATATATTTCGTCTCCCAATACCGCTATATTAGATTGATTTCCAAATTTATTGGCAGCTGTTAAATCACTGCTGTAATCAGCAATTTCTTCCAGAGTTTCAGCATTTAACACAACTACTCGGCGCAATTTTGTTGCATCTGTCGCTTTTGAAACAACGTAAATTTTGCCATTTGCAAAAAACATGTGCTGTGCAGTTATACCAAAAGCATTCCCATTTACTACTGTTTCAACGTTTTCTGTAATTATTCCATCCGTGCTAATGTGAATAAGCGAGCCGTTTTCCGTTGACGCACTACCTTCGTTCAAAACAAAAACGCCTGTTCCGTATTTTCCTTTTACGTTTATAACGACTGTTGCAGAGCTTGTTCCAAGTTCATTGGTTACAGTAAATTCAACAGTGTGATTGCCCGCAACAGTATGTGTGAAATTCAGAATTGTATCTGTTGCTGATTGTGTTACGCCATCTATTGACCAACTATAAATGGATGGTAAATCAGTATTTTGCATACCTACAAGCGTAATAGTTTTTTCTTGTACAACATCAAAAGTCCCTGTTCTGCTTTTGATTGAAACATCCAATGGCGGCGTTTCAAGTACTTTTACAACTGTTGTTGCGGTTTTTGTCCCAATTTCATTGGTTGCAGTAAAAGCAACAGTATGCTCGCCAACAACAGCATTTGTAAAAATCAAAACTGTGTCGGTTGTCGGTTGCACTACTCCATCTATCGACCAACTATAGGTGGATGCTAAATTATAAGAGGCTGATAAATTTGTATTTACAACTCCTACAAGTGTAATAGTCTTTTCTTTTACAACTTCAAAAGTTCCTGTTCTGCTTTTGATGGAAACATCTAATGATGGAGACCCGATATTTTTATCGTCATCGCAACTTATTGTTGCAAAAGCGATTGTTACTGCGGCACATGCAAGCGCCAAAAAATTTTTAACCTTCATTACATTACATTTTAATTTTTTGATTAATACTTAATTATAATAATTCTATACGCGCATATATTCTTATTTTTAAAATTTTGGTGTTATTTCTATAAAAAACCCAAAGTTACGACCTGCCATCGGATGCGATAAAACAGATTCATATTCTTCGTTAAAAACATTATTCACAAGTATTTTTAATGATACATTCGCCCACGAAAAACCAATGTGTTTTTCAAGTGAAATATCATTCATAAAATACGCTCCGAGTTTTCCTGTTTTTGTGTTTTTTTCGTTATTAGACGTTGTAAAACGCTCGCTGTAATAATTCCATTTATATGTAAATATCCATGTTTTCCATGATAATTTGGCTGTTGCTGCCGCCGAAAATTCGGGAATATAAACAAGTTGTTTTCCTATTGATTCATCAGCCCAGTTTGCAGGGTCGCCATGATTTATTGAACGTGTCCAAGCAAAATTTCCGGTTCCCGTAAACTTCCAGTCATTTACCAAATTAACAACAGTATTTAACTTAATTTCAATACCATAACTGTTCACTCTTTTAACATTTGATGGCGACCAAAAACCTTTGGCATTTGGCAACCAAACAATCCAGTTTTTTATGTTTGAATTGAAAGCCGTTATTTCGCCGTTTATATTTGTTTTTTCGTTTTTCAGAGTAAATTCAATACCGCCATCGTAAGTGTATCCCGATTCGTTATTCAGCGAATCGTTTCCGCCGGGCATAAAATAAAGGTCGTTGAGCGTGGGATAGCGATAATTTCGGGCAATGGAAGCCTTTGCCGTGATATTTCCGCGCTCTGAAATCAAATAATTTACGAAAGCAGCCGGAATAACAGGCGTGTGATTTTTTCCGTATAAATCGTCCCGAAAATTTACTGCAAAACCTAATCTTTCGACAGGGCGATATTTTACAGATGCAAATGACGATAATTCAAAACGCGATTTTATATAACCTATTATCACAGAGTTACCTTCGGTATTTATTATTGCATTGTCTCTGCTGTTTACAAAATTTTGATGCGCTGAAATATTCACAGAAAACATCCATTTGTTATTTGGATAATATTCGGCATCGAATTTGGCAAATCCTGTATTTACGTAACTTTGCGAATGTATCATTTTTGATAATACGCCGTCGCCTTTGTCGCCCAAATAAAGGTAGCGTAATTCTGTATAAGTGTATCCGGCTTTTCCGAATAGTTTAATTTTAGCAAAAGATTTATCCCACGATAGTACTGTGCGCAAATCCTGCTCTGTTTGCTCGCTTCGGCTGCCGCTTTCTTCGTGATAATCAACATTAAGCATAGGTATTCCTCGCTTTGAGTTCATATACCATGTTGAGAACCCAAAATGTGAATTATTCTTGGTTGTGAGATAAAATTCCTGCAATGCGTGAAAATCTTTATAATTGCCGTTTTTATTATGTTCAACGGGATATTCATAGCCTACGATATTACCATCATCATCTTTTATATAGTGTTTTTTATGATAATTTTTATAACTGAAATCATTATCCGATAAAGTATATATAATTCGTGTTGAGGATTGAAATTTAGAGTTCCCGTAGTTTAGTTTTAAAAATTGGTCGTAAGTATCATAACTACTGATACCTTGAATATATTTAATTGAAAAATCTTTTTCGTTTGCAGGTTTTGTATTCAGAGTTATTGCGCCGCCCAGTCCGCCGCTTGCTACACTCACCGAACTTGCTCCGTGATAAAGATTTGCATCATCAATAAAATAAGCAGGAATAAGCGAAAAATCTACCATGCCGAGCATTGGCGAGTTAAGTTTCATTCCGTTCCAAGTAACCTGTGTGTGCGAAGGCGCAGTTCCGCGAAACGAAGCGGTAGAAAGTGTTGCACGCCCATAAGATTTAATAAAAACCACAGAGTTTTGAGTAAGCACATCAGCCATCGAAATGCTTACATTTTCGCGCAAAGCAATGGTATCAAGTTTTGTTTGCTGCACTCCGATATTTTTCAAAATTCGTTGCGCTGTTACGGTTAATGAATCAATTTTTAGCAACCATGCTGTCGTATCGTTTTTTGCGGTTGTTTGGGCAAAACCTACATTGCAGAGCATGAGCATAAAAAATGATATGAAAATTATTTTTAGTCGTAAGTATTTTAGTCGTAAGTCGTAAGTTGTAAGTCGTAAGTCAAGCCTTCGGGCTGTACTCCTCAGGTTTTGGGCTTTACTCCGAAAGATTTGGGCTTTACTCCAAAACTTTCGGGCTACACTCCAAAACTTTGGGGCTTTACTCCAAAGCCTTCGGGTTACACTCCAAAGCCTTCGGGCTTTACTCCGAAACTTTGAGGCTTTACTCCAAACATTTTGGGCTATACTCCAAAAAATTGAAATCCGACAATTAAAATAATTTTCCATAAATCACAAACCATTAACCACTAATCACTAACCACTAATCACTAATCATTAACCATTATCTAACGTTTTCGTCTTTTATGTTTAAAACTTCGGTCGAAGATTCGCCAATTCCGTTTAATCCCTGAATATTTACGGCATTTTGTACTTTTATGAAATCTATCGACTGCAAATTAGCATTTGAGCCATCTGTTTTTACGGCATTACTTATTTTAAAGAAATTTTTGTTTCCTTCCGACTGTATCATGTCGCTGCCGTAATTGTCGGCATAACCCCAGCCGTAGTTGCCGGTACAGTAAGTTCCTTCGCCATCAACATACGATTTATCTTCCAAACGCAGACCTTTCAATTTGTAACTTTCGGCGGTAATCCATAACGGATAATAAGAATCCTGCGTATGAAAAATGTTAACTTCGATGCGTCCGCTACCGCCTTTGT
>JAITOP010000053.1 GCA_031289895.1 Prevotellaceae bacterium | reverse complement strand
CCTACTGCCTTGTCAGAATTGTTTTGAACAATGTTTTCATCTGCCAGCAACGAATTAATGTCCACATCTAATTCTCCTGCTATCCTGTTAAGCAGAATAGAGTTAGGAATACTTTTGTCAGATTCCAAACTCGATATTATACTCTGGCTGACTTCTACTTGAACGGCTAAATCATTCTGTGACAAGCCTTTAAGGTTTCTGTATTTTCTTACTTTGCTTCCTAGTACGAGAAAAAGTAGAAAAATATTGCAAAAGTAAAAAAAATATTATAATTTTGTAACTTCAAAACCGGGCTACACAGGGTTATATGTGGCAAAAATTTTATGCAAAAAAAATTTGAAATTATCAGTAAAGGTGAAATGAAAAGCATTAGCGGGAAGGGTATATCTGATACCCTGATTGTTGCTGGAAATGGAATAATATTTCCACGCTTGAGCATTGCAGGAACCCCTGCTACCCAAAGTTGTTCAAATTTTGGGACCTTGCCATCTGCTTGCGATAATTTAAAGTAGTTTTTGGTTTGTCAGCAGATTGCTTTGTCAATCTGCTGACATTATTAACATCAAAAAATATTGGTAATTATGAAATTTAACGCATCAAAATACAACGTTTTTTTAACAAATAATGTAATCTGTAATCTGTTATCAAAAAAATATATTAAGGTAAATAAAGAATTGTACTCTTTTTTACAAAAACAAAAATCATTCCAATTAACTGATTTTTATGATGACATATTAAATGAGTTATTAGATGCAAATATTATTACAAAACCAAACGAACTTTCCATAATTGATTATAAATATAATGCTTTAAAATTCGCTAAAAATAAAGCATCTTATATAATTTATCCCACTTTGGATTGTAATTTCAGTTGCAACTATTGTTATCAAATTTATAAAGGGTCGAGATTAAGTAGTGATAAAGAGAAAATACTTCAGCAATTTCTGTTAAATGAATTACCAAATCTAAATGAGTTAAAAATACTTTGGAGTGGCGGTGAACCTTTATTAAAATGGAATTTTATTAAACAAACAAATCTTGCTATTTTAAAAATCGCCAATAACAATTTAGATTTTTATTCAGATATTGCAACTAACGGTTATTTGATTAACGATAAAATTGTTGACGAAATGCAAGAATGCAATATATCTACTTTGCAAATAACCGTAGACGGCTCTGAGCAGGAACATAATAAAATTAGATTTTCAAAAGCAGACAAAAGCACATATATTTCTGTTATAAACGGAATTAAAAGAGCATCAAAAAATATTAATGTTAGAATACGTTTAAATATAAACTGTCACAATACAAATTCTTTTGATAGTTTTTTGGATGATTTGGAAAAAAATAATTGTAATAATTCAAATATTTCAATATTTGTGAAAAAGACATTGGCTAAACAAGATAATTCAAGTTATTGTACTTTACTAAATGATAATGAATTTTATGAATATGAAATTAAATATGCCGAATTAGCACATAAAAAAGGTTTTAATTATTCATTGCATCCAAGTTGGAAAAGTTCAATACGTTGTGCATATCATCATATAAACTCTTTTGCAATTGACCCAAATTTGCTTGTATATAAATGCGCTATGGAAATAGGAATGCAAGAAAAAAGTGTAGGGTTAATAGAAAATACATCAATTCTCAATCTTCACGAAAATGCTTCATACGGTTTATTGTACAGTCCTTTGACGATAGATGAATGTAGGAAATGTTTTGTATTGCCCATTTGTGGAGGAAAATGTCCTGTTGAATGGGAAAGACAAAACAAACAACAGGATACGGGGTGTATTCCCGACAAACAATCTATTTCTATAAAGTTAAATAATCTGATAAATCATTAAAAAAAAAGTACTTATGAAAAAATATATATTTTTAATTTTATCTTTTTGCTGTTTTGCAAATAATATTTTTTCGCAGACAAAAGAAGAGTTAAAAACAGAGGCAATAGAAAAATTTGAACAGGAAGATTATTCGTTTGCAGTTGAATTATTAGAAAAAGCATTAGAAAAAAACACAACTGACAAGGAAATTTATTATTATTTAGGGCATTTCAATCATTACAGGGCTTACGATAGCCGCTCTGCAAATTTTGACAGAAATTATTATGAAAAAATATATTATTATTTAGATAAAGCACTTGAATTAGACCCAAATTATGGAGACGCACGTTATTTTTATGGGGTTCAATGCGGTGCAGATGCTATTTATTCTCTTCAAAATGGCGACACAATAAAAGCTTTAAATTATTGTTTAAAAGCGTATGAGAAAAATTGCTTTGCGCCCTGGTTATTGGAATATGGTGTAAATGTATTAAATTCCTGTGAAAAAAATGCTATTCTTTTTTGTAATGGTGATGCAGAAGTCAATACACTGACATACTTACAACTTATAAAAAAAGTTAGAACTGACATAACTGTTATACCGTTAGGATTTTTGGATAGATTGTGGTACGTTTTGTTATTAAAGAATGGATTGGGACAATTTATAAAAAAAACAGATATTAATCTATCTGACAATGGAATACTTAACCTGCATTTATTCAAATGGAAAGAAAATAAAATAGAAATTGGGCTAAATCAAGATTATAAAAAAAAGTATAATTTGAAAGAAAATTTTTTTATTGAGATTTATCCTGATATTATATCAATTTCAAATCAAAATCGAACTTATCTTAACGTTGGTACGTCTGTGTTGTTAAATATCATAGAAGCAAATATTAACAATAGACCTATATTTTTCACAAATCGTGATGTTTTCACAAACTATTTGGAATCTTATGGTATAGTTTTTAAACTGTTGCCTTTTAAAACAGAAGGGACATCTTTCGAATCAAATTTTATTGAAATGGAAAATCTGTTAAAAAATGAAAATTTTGTAAATTACAAAACCATTATTACAACAAACCAACCTTATATTTCTCCAATTTTATTCAGATATCATTATTATTGCTGGTCGTCATTAATGCTACATTACTTAAAAATTAACGACAATAAAAAGGTAAATTTTCTTTTTGATTTTATAAATAATAATTTGATGACAGGTTGTGATTTTGATAAACCATTAAAAGGATTTTTAGAACAATTTAATACAGATAAATAATTAATAGTTATGCATAAATACAAACTTTCTATTTTCAATTTAATTGTTGAATTGTCTGATAATGATGTATTATTATACAATACGTTTTCGCGTTCATTGATAAAAATAAGAAAAGAAGATTTTCAACATTATGCAAAAGTTTTCACAGAATTGCAAGAGCTTGATAATCAAGAACTAAAAGAAATTAAAAATTCATTTATCAATTTTGGTTTTATTGTAGAAAAAGATTTTAACGAAGCAACCTATATAAAAATTAGAAATCGACAATGGCGGCATACTCCACTGCTTCATTCTATTGCAATAATTCCAAATATGGACTGTAATTTTAATTGTAAATATTGCTTTGAACAAACTTCTCACAACTATATGTCGAAAAAAATTATTAAAAGCATAGAGGCATATATAAATAGAAATTTAGAAAGTCAAAATATAAAAAGTCTAGCTGTTAGTTGGTATGGTGGTGAACCTTTATTGTCTCCAAATATAATAGAAAGGTTAAGCAAAACGTTTTCTCAGGTAGAAAATTATAAAGCGTTTATATTTACAAATGGATATGCTTTTAACGGTAATTTTATTGAAAAGTTAAAAATTATGGGAATAAAATTGATTGTTATAACTCTTGATGGTAGTAAAGATTCTCACGATAAATACAGATATTTGAAGAACGGCAAGGGAACATACAACAAAATTTTAGAAAATATTAGCAAAATATGTCAGACACATAATGATGAAATAAAATTTAATATTAGAACCAATTTTGATAAAAACAATATTGATTTTTATGAATCGATGCTTGAAGATTTTGAAAAAATTAATATAAAAAACATTAGTTTTATTTTTTCTAAAATAACAAAATCTATTTCCGGTAATGGTGCCAATGTTACCAATATTTTGTCGGAAAAAGAACTTAATACAATAAGTTATAAAATTAGAGAACTTTTAGTAAAACATAATTTTTATAAACCTCTTGACTTTTTGCCGACAAAATTAGATTATTTCAATTGCTATACTGGAGCCGATAATGGTTTTGCTATAAACTATGATGGTGCTGTTTACAAATGTTTTGGCGATGTTAACCCGCCTCAAAATCAAGTAGGTAATTTATTAGAAAATGGTGAAATAGAATATTTTCCCAAAGAAATTATAAAATGGTATGGATATGATTTTTTTGACAATTCTAAATGTAGAAATTGTGTTATTTTGCCGTCCTGTATGGGTGGATGCGCAAAAGCACGGCTTGGTTTGGATATTTACAATAGTCCTAAATGTAATCAAAACAAAATGATTGATAATACAAAAGCACAGATAAAACAAGCTTATTTTCTACAAAAAAGCAACAAAAAATGAACAATGCCATCTTTCCCTCACTTTTTCAACTAAGAACTTATTTAAAATTAAAAAATAAACAAGTTAAATAATTAAAAATCAGTTGGTTAGTTGAAATATTTTTTGTAACTTGCCAAACAGAAAAGGAAAACATCCTCTAAAAGAGATATTTAGAGCAGTAATTTACATCAATAAAATGGCAATGCCAGAAAATGAATGTAACCTTTTAAAAATTACACTTGCGCATTATCTAAAATTATTTTATTTTGCAAAAAAATACATTCCAGAATATTTTACCCCCAAAAAATAATTATGAAAAAAACTATCTTTATACTTTTAATTTCGGTTGGCTTTCTGTCTTGTGTTAAAAATCAACCTGTTGTAAACGCATCATTAATAGTTGATGTAATTTCTGAAAATCAAGCAGATACATCTCTTTTTATGCTCACTCCAAACATTTTTAAAATAAATCAAATTTTTTATTTGAGAAACTATCTGCAAGACACTATTTTATTTTCTCTGGAAATACCATCGCCAAATGCCAGTTGGTTGAATGTAATTTTTTTTCAGAAAATAAAAGTTTTTTCTATTGCAAAACAAAAAAAAGACAGCATTTATTTTGAATTTTCTGAGAAAGGAATAAAATGCGCTGTGCCTTCAAAAAACTGCACATTAGAAATAGAATATTACTATATGCCAGATTATGTAATGTTTGGTGATAGTGGCACATTGTCGGCTTCGGTAATGCGGGTAGCGGCGTCGTGGCAGTCGTGGTATTTTACTGTGCCGAATGTTAAATTTAAAGATATTCAATTTACTGTACCTGACAACAAAAAGTTTTTTGTTTCTTTGCCGCAAAAAATAAAAAACAATAAAATCTATTTGGATTGCAGTAATATTCCACAATATGGGGTTACATTTCTTGTAGTAAACCCTTCTTATTATCAGAATTTTAATATTGGTATTGGAAAAAGTAATTTTAATATTTTTGCCTTTAAGGATATAAATATCACAAATGATTCAACATTTTTTGAAAGGTTATATGTACCAAAAGATACGGTTTTAAACACTGAAAATTATGCAAAATACCTTTTGCCTCTTGAAAATATTGAAAAAATATTCAGTAAAAATATTCGAGCAGATATTATTGACGGCAATATAAGCATTCAGAACGCGAAAATGGGGCAGGCATTTCCTGTAGAAAAAAATAATGGCTTTTTATTTATGGACACGGCTTGTTGGAGAGATGCAATCGGCTTGCACGAAATTATTCATTTGTACAATAATATTATGCCCGAAAAACGCGATTCGGCACATTATTTTTTCAACGAAGTAATGACGGAGTTTTTGTCTACGTATTTTTATTATTCAATTCCAGAAAAACGCGATTCTGTATTTTTAGCAAAAATTACAGATTATAATAAAAACTATACAGCAAAAGTTACAATTTTCGAAATAAAAAAGAACGAGATACTTATGAAAATAGACAGCAAAAGCCGACAACTATTGGGTTCTTATGGACCTGTTTATCAAAAAACGCCTTATAAGCTTTATATGTTTGCAAAAGATATTGGAGAAGAAAAGTTTTTTAATTTATTAACATTATTTTACAAAAATGTAAAGAAAAAAAACGTTTGTACTTTTTTCGATTTTGAAAAAACTATGAAACAAAACGGCGTAAGCGACCAGCAATGGAATGATTTTATAAAAGATTTATAAATGACCCCCTTTCCTCATTTCCCCCAACTTGACGCTATGGATTGCGGTGCTACCTGCTTGC
>JAITOP010000320.1 GCA_031289895.1 Prevotellaceae bacterium | reverse complement strand
TCAAATTAATCATATTAATCACATTATCAAATTATTTCTTCATCTTTCATAACCTCGTCCAGCGTTTTAGACATAATTGGAACTCTGAAAAATCCTGTCAAAGATTCTGCATCAACTTTGTGTTTTTCAAAAAACTCTTTGATAAGTTCTTTGCTTGTTTCTTTGTCTGCATATTTTTGATGATAAATCATATCATCGCTATCATTAGTTATTTCAACAAGAAATTGATTTTCATTATTATACATAATTTGAAACAGATTTGTATCGGTGATTGGAAAATAAAGAAAAACGGCAGTATTCCAATTCATAGAATCAAATAAATCAATTGTTTGCTCAAGCGACAAGCTTAATTTTTCGCCACTGTAATTTTCGTAATCTTCGAAAGTTACATCTTTCATATTATCTGTTATTTTAGAATTACTACAACTAATTAATATTATGGCTATTATTGCCATTAAAATTGTTTTTATCTTTTTCATCTTTTTTAAAGTTTTTAAAGTATCATAGAAATACACTTCTTTTTATTATTATACAAAAATAATAATAAAATATTTAATAATCATATATTTTTGTGAAAAAAAATATTGATTTGTTCGATTGCTTATTTGTAAAAACATTTATACCAAACTCCGGCATAAATTGCGTTTTCGTCATTGCGAGCTTGCGAAGCAATCCAGAGTAAATAAGCAATTTACTGGATTGTTTCGGGCTACGCCCTCGCAATGACGGATACCGCGCGAAGTATATAACTTCTTTAACTTACGACTTACAACTTATGACTTATGACCGTTTTTTGTCTTTATTCATCGGGAAAAATACCACATTCACCGATTTTCTGTTGAATTAATTATCTTTGCATCGTACATTTGTAAAAAATTAAATTAAAATTAAAAATTATGGAAGAATATCAATTTAAATACCAATACCGTCCGCAAAAAAGGCATGGTATGACATTCGGAATTATCCTTATAGTGCTGGGTGCGTTGTTTTTGCTGTTCAACTTCGGAATCTTAGACGGAGGTTGGAAGCGTGTCATTTTTTCGTGGCAAATGTTATTAATAATTTGCGGCGTTTTTTCGTTTGTTTACCGACATTTTTTACACGGCTTTATTTTGTCTGCGGTCGGATTATTTTTTATCATTCCCAAATTGATTGCCGTTTATCCCGAAACTTTTGACTGGCTTGGCAATGATTTTACAAAAACGTATTGGCCTGTTTTACTTATTTTTGCAGGCATTTTGTTTATTGTCAAATTGTTTAATCCAAAATGGGTAGAAATTAAAGGTCATACATGCAACAACAAGCATTACAGAAGTAAACGGCGCAAAAATGGTTGCGGATTTGAGAGAAACAGCGTATTCGGTAACGTTGAAGAAATCGTTCTCGACCCTGTGTTTACGGGCGGTGAAGTAAATTCTGTATTTGGAAATATCATTCTTGATTTGCGCAAAACAACGCTTCCCGAAGGCGAAACCGAAGTTGAACTAAATGCTGTATTTGGCGGAATAACGTTGTATGTTCCTGATAATTGGAATGTTGAACTGCATCTTGACAATATTTGCAGCGGATTTGAAGACAAAAGAAACCTAAGCGCAGAAACAGATTATACGCATAAATTAATCGTTGTTGGCGCGTTTGTTTTCGGCGGGGGCGAAATACGAAGTTAACGTAAGACAATGGCATTTTTCATTAAAAATAAAAGAAATCTTATCGGATATTTGGCGGCATGGATAATGTATGCTGTATTGCACGCAATATCAATATATTCCACCGATTTACTTCCGTTGGGATTGTCGTTTGTTGACGCTTCTGTTCACGCCGTTGTGTTTGCAGAAATAGGCGTAATACTCTACAATGTAATACAATACGGCAATTATGAAAAAATGCTGCAACCACAGAAATTTATAAATTACGGCGCATTAGCATTATTATCGGTTTCGCTGTGGATAATACTCGGATATACAATAGATTACATAATTGCGGACGATAAAATAATCGCACAATTTGCCCGCATTTTGCCTTTTTATATCTTAACAGGATTTATGATATATCTGATTTTGATATTGTATTTCAGAAATAATATTTTGCAATCAAAGTCTGCTGATATTGCTGAAAATATTAATAATGAGCCAATTCAACAACAAAACGAAACGCTAATTCAGCAAAACGAAAATTTAGAAATATTAGAGCGCATCGCCGTAAAATCGGGACAAAAAATACACGTTGTACTTGTGTCGGAGATATTATATTTACAAGCCGAAGGCGATTATGTTTATATTTTCACAATCGCCGGAAAATATCTGAAAGAGCAAACCATGAAATATTTTGAAAATAATCTGCCGACACATTTTGCAAGAGTACACCGCTCGTATATAGTTAACATAGAGGCAATTTCGCGCATCGAGCGTTACGAAAAACAAAATCAACTGCTAACACTCAAAAACGGACATCAATTAAAAATAAGCACAACAGGCTACAAACTGCTGAAACAAAAATTAAAACTGTAAATACATAGTGGTTAATGATTAGTGATTAGTGATTAATGACGACCAGCGATTAATTATTAATTCAATTTTCGCAAGTTAGTTACATTATTGATTTATAAAGATATTTATGATTTTCATCTTTTGCAGTATGCTGATTATAAATACTTTAATTTTTAATTTTTAATTATTAACCTCATTTGTATCTAATTTTTCAAACAAAACAACCTCAGTAGCCTAAAATTAATCCATCCAAAACCTCATTACCTCATTCAAATTATATTTTGATATTACAAACATTACAATGAGGTAATGAGGTTGTTGTTTTTTTCAACATATTGCTACTTAGGTTGTTTTGTTGAAAAATTAAGTTGGAAATTAGGTTTAATATATCACAAATTCTTGTCTTGCGAAAGTTGAATTTATAATATCTCAATAAATTTAATAATTTTTACTTGACATCCTGTAAATGCAATAGGTTATTTTACAATCTTTTAAACAAATCAAAATCCAAAATCACTAACTGTTTTTTCTTCTTGTTTTTGTTGTTCGGGTAGATTTACTCTTTGGTGAACGGAATTTCCTATTACAAAAATTGCTTTGCTTGGTCGCCCCGGACAAATGTATTCGCAGCCTCCGCAACCGACGCATAAGTTTGCATCTACTTCGGGAATGAGCAAGCCATTGTGAAACAATACCATGTGAACGGCTTTTGTGGGACAATGTTCATCGCATGCTCCGCAGTCGGTTTCGTCGAGTACAACTATGCAGTTGTCTTTGTTGAAGTGGGCTTTGCCTATTTGAATAAGTTTCTTTTCGTCAGGCTTTTTAGGTTTTAATGCGCCGTTTGGACAGATATTTGAACATTCGGTGCAATCGTAATTACAGTAAGAGTTTTTATAATCCATTACAGGCAGCATAACGCCATCAAATCCGTATTCGTCGAATGAGGGGCGCAACACTCGCGATGGGCATTTTGCTATGCAAGCGTGGCAAGCCGTACAATGTTGTTTAAGATTGTCAATACTTTCGGCTCCCGGAGGTGCAATTGCTTTTGTGTTTGTTGTTGCGGCTCGTAATTTTGGCGAAAATATTTTTGCTGCTAAGGCTGTTCCTACTATTCCTGCCGACATCAAAAATGCTTTGCGGCGGGAGGTATCAACGGTTTGCGTTTTATTTTCCTTTTTGGAATATGCAAATTGTATGCCTATTGCATTGTGTTTGCAAACAGTTGTGCAGTTGTAACATAGCACGCAACGCGAAGTGTCAACCTGCTCGTTTTTGCTGTTTATACATTGCGATTTACACGATAGTTCGCACAACCGACAATGTGTACATTCACTTTTTTTAATGGCTATGCGGAAAACGGAATATTTGGAAATCAATCCCAATATCGAACCTACGGGACAAATTGTATTGCAGTACAAACGCCCTCGCAGTGCGCTCATCACGGTTATCACGATAAGAAATAATGCGCCTGCGATAATGCTTCCGAAAGTGAATGTTTTGTAACTTATATGATAAAATGTTGTTGAAAAAACCGATGCTCCGATATTGTTTGCGCTTGTTATTATCGGACGAAATACATTTTCTGCCATGCGCCCGTAATTGCTGTATGGGTCTAACCACAGCAGCAATGTTGTACTGCCCAAAATGAGCAATGCAACGGTGGCAGCCATTATTCCGTAACGCAATATTCGATGCGGTTTTGAATAAGAGTAACGCCGGTTTTTCTTGCTTTTAAAAATATTTGCAATGAATGTTACAACATCCTGAAAAATGCCGGCAGGACAGATAAACGAACAGTAAACGCGCCCGAATAGCAATGTGAATAATATTATAACAACAAATATTCCCACACATCCTGTAATTGCGCCGAGCAAAGCGGGTGCAAACTGCCATTTTACTGATTCTTTGACCAACGAAGACGCGCCATTGCTTACGTCAGCAAATACAAGCGTAATTGTTACTAAAAAACATAGTGCAAACACTATACGAAAACGAGATAAAAATTTATACATATACTTGAAATTTTATATTTATTATAATTGTTTTTTCGATTTTTTAAATTTGAGAGCTAAACCTGACGTTATCAGAATTTAATCAAAATGTTTTAATGGCAGTTTATTATTCTTTATCAGCATAATCAACAATTCATTAAGCGTTTTCGTTTTACTGCTTAATGATGAAAAAAACTCTTTATCTGTTGTTTCAACCGTTACTATTGCCTTTTTGATTAACTCTTTTCCTTGTTCCGTAATGTCAATTTTTTTGGCTCTTGTGTCGGTTGAATGTTCCTGCCGTCTGATAAATCCCTTTTTTTCTAAGGTTTTCAAGACAGTAGAAGTCGTCATCGGGTCAATTTTTGCATATCCGGATAAAACAATTTGTGTAACTTCCTGATGATACAACTTAAACCAATACAGACTTGTTAATAAAACATACTGTGAGTGCGTTAGGTCGTATTGTTCCAGCGAGCGTTTTATTTTTCGTTGCCAAATAGTTGTAACCTGCCACAATAAAAAGCCTGAACTATCTTCCGCTCTTTCTACACTGAATGTATTGTCTTCCAATTTCATATTGCTATGTTTTTGGCATGCTTTATCTGTTCTTGCATATCGTTTGGCAAAGCATCCGCATTTTTTTGAGCAACAAGTTTTACCCACAAAAAACTCAGCAATCCTTTAACGGAAATTGTAATGGTTATTTTCAATCCATCAGCAGTTTCTTCAAATACATGGTCGTCATACATTTTGGCTAACGGAAATTTAGAAACCGTAAGAAATCTTTGGTTTTCGATTACTTCCGGCAATTCTATTTTAACGTTTGGTCCGCCTTGCGGTCGTAGCAAAATATGACTGCCTATTTCAAATTTACCATCGATTTTGGCAAATTCAATGCCTTTATCCCATGTATGCCAATTATTTACATCAGCAAACAATGTCCAGATTTGTTCTTTTGTAACTTCTTTTGTTACGATTGAATAAGATTTACTCCACATATTCTTTAATTTTTTAATTTTTTAATTAGTATAAATACATATTATCACTGCAAAGATAATATGTTTACTTATAATATGCAAATTTATTATATTTTTTTGTTGAAAATTTTTCTCTGTTTAGACAATCTTCTACCTCATTTTCACTGTTCTACCTTTAATAATATTTTTTATTTTTCATCGTCATTTAATCCCCTTTTTATTACTTTTCAAAGATGTTCAACACCTTTTTATTACTTTTCATCGTCATTTAATCCCCTTCCCGAACTCACGTTATATTCGGAAAAAGAGTTGCGCATCTGTGGCTTCCATTATCTTCGCGCGCAGCCCTCTTGCATTCTTTGCGCTCTTTGCGGTTAAAATACGACCCTTGATGACGTGTCGATGACATCCTTTGTGCCCTTTGTGCTTTTCTTAGTGTTCTTTGTGTTTAATATCGCAGTTTTTACCACAAAGTTCACAAAGGTTCCACAAAGGCTATACCTCGCAGTATAAATTGTTAGTATAATATTCTCATAATCTATACCTAATAGTATAAATTGTTAGTATAATATTCTCATAATTTATGTCTCGCAGTATAAATTGTTAGTATAATATTATCATCAACTATACCTCATGATATAAAATATTAGTATAATATTCTCATTATCGATACCTCGCAGTATAAATTATTAGTATAATATAATCGGTTTTTAGTGTTGTTATATAAAAAAATAGTACCTTTGCGGCAATAAATTTATGCATTATGGATACACGGCATATTGTCAAGAACATTAATCGAATAGTTCTCTTCGGCATCCGTTGCGACGACTATAGTGGTCACTTTCAGGAGGATATTCACTCTCATCAAAGAAACGACATTAACC
>JAITOP010000238.1 GCA_031289895.1 Prevotellaceae bacterium | reverse complement strand
AGTGCTAAAAAGTAATAAAAACATCTCCAACATTCGGATTGCAAATCCGAATAAACGGAAATACGATAAAACTTTTCCTGTGCTTTATATGCTTCACGGCGCAGGTAAAGCAATAAAATCAAAAAAAACCGCTCCGCAAAGAGCATAAAACAGTATAGAATAATTGATGTATAAAGCAAATTACAGGAAGAAAGTAAAATGAATATTAACCGCTCCGCAAGGAGCATAAAACAAGAAAGATGAAATGTGAAATTTGCGGAAAAGAGACTAACGATTCGGCTCTTATTTATCAAGCGGATTTAGTTGGTTCTCAAACAAGTATCGACAAATCAAGCAATATATTTGTTGATACCACAACAACAGCGGTTGTTAAAACGTATGCTAACGTAGTGAAGTGTAATTTGTACTGCTGTAAGAAATGTAGAGATGAGCATGGTCTCTGGTTGGCTTTACTTGGCGGTACAATAATAGCGGCGGTACTTACAGCACTTTTCTGGTGGGGTGGTCCTTGGAACGAGCATCCGGACGGTGGACTATGGACTATTCTTCATATTATCTGTGTTTTAGGAGTAATTGTATTCGGTTTTTTGACGACATTCGCGTTTATCTACACGATTGTTAAACTGATATATCCTTATGCAAGCGTTGAAAGCACTTTGATTACGCACTTAAACAAGCCGGAGAACAATAAAGGGCATAAATGGCTGACAAAAGCGGAGGGAGATAAACTAAAAATTAAATTATAAACCGCTCTGCAAGTGGCATAAAAAAGAAAGTAAATATGAGAAAAATAAATTTGAAATTATCATTCGCAACCTTGTTGCTGCTTGTAACAGTGGCGATATTATTATCAGGTTGTCAAAAACAGAAATTTAGAATTGACGTTCTTGATGCGCAAATGTTTGACTTATCAGATGAGTTTGATAAATTTTCTTCCGATGCTCGTGGTGGTACGTCAATACAAATGATAAAGACGCATGAAGGCAACAATCACACAATTTATACAAACCCATTGCATGGCATTAATTATTTTGGTTATGAAAAATTCGGCATACAGGTAAAGTTGAACCTGTACTATACGGCAGCAGACGAATCGGTATGGTTTTATGACAGTGATGGAAAGAAAGAAAGGAAATCAGTGTGGAATTACCGACTGCAACAATGTTTGGAAAGAGGTATATCAATTAATGGAACGAAATACGAGATATATGAAAAAGAAGAAATATCTTCGGCAAATCATAAACCTGCTATAAAGCCGTATGTGGATATTGACGATTGGGATAAAGGTAAAAGAACAGTAAATTGTACTATTTATGCTGTTGTAAATATGAATCTGCTTGAAAATTTTAACCTTACTCTCAATCGAAAGGATATGACAAAGTCAAGTTGGAATGATAAGCGATATGCGCAGGAAACAGAAGATTATGTTCAAAAAATAACATTCAGCCGTGAAAATTTGCATATACCCGATTACAGCAATATGGATAACTTTATTTCTTCCATTGATGGCGATACAGTTAAGCGCAGTTTTAAAGCATATTCCGTCAAAAATCTGTTTATGAATTTTAAACCTTCCAACCCGCAAAAAGGGAATTACATATTAGTTTATGACGGGCTTGACTTTCTCTATGCAAAAACTTTTGAAAATGGCAGATTAAAATGTGCTGTTGATGTGAATCAAGCGCAAATACTCATTTATGTCAGTTACAATAGCAGCATAGACAAAAATATGGGATATTACAGGAATGGCGTTTTTCAACATTATGGAATAGCAGCGTCTTTAATGGTAAGTGTAACAGACCTTATAAAAGAAAGGGAAGTATTTAAGAAAACATATTCTACCTTTGTAGGTTTGCCAATTGCAGGTAGTATAGCGCAGGAAATATCGGAAACAATCAATTAATAAATTAACCGCCACAGTCGTCCGTCCGGCAGAATTTGTAATCCTGCGGCATGGAATATAAGAATTTATAATCCGCAAAACACACATTGGCTTTCTGATTTTATTGAGGATAACAAATCCGAATGAACGGAAATCTTGGTAATCATGATAATCTTACTAAAATCATGGTTCAGACAATTTATAAAGCCGGATAATGACGAAAAACACCGAAATTTGATTTTTTCGTCAATAAGTAGTATCTTTGGGAAAAATATTTGAGTATGATAGCAAGAGAAATATATCTACAAAAATTGCGACAATTGAAAGACCAAAATCTTATCAAAGTCGTTACAGGAGTGCGGCGCTGTGGAAAATCTACGCTTTTGGATGCATTTCGCAATGAATTGCTACTGACGGGCGTAAGTCCTCAAAATATCTTTTCGCTCAACTTTGAGGAACGCGAAAATTTAGGTTTTGTCGATTGGACGGCTCTTTACGATGAAATCGTCGGTAAAACGAATCCCAGTCAAAAAAACTATGTCTTTTTGGACGAAGTACAACAGCTTGCAGATTTTGAAAAACTGATTGACGCTTTGTATGTAAAAAAGAATATAGACCTCTATGTGAC
>JAITOP010000211.1 GCA_031289895.1 Prevotellaceae bacterium | reverse complement strand
AGAAAAATTATCATTCATATGCTATTTATAATTATAAATTAAGAATTAAGAATTAAAAATTAAGAATTAAAAATTAAAAATTAATCATATTAACATATTAATCACATTAACACATTAATCATATTAACATATTAATCATATTAACATATTAATCACATTAACACATTAATTTAATGCTCGAAAAAGACAAGGAAATAGAAAAATACATCGCCAGCCATACTTCTGTCGAAGATGATTTATTGCACGAAATTTATCGCAAAACCAATCTCAGCGTAATACAAACACGAATGATTTCGGGGCATGTGCAAGGAAAAATACTTGAATTTTTCAGTAAAATGATTCAGCCGAAAAACGTTCTCGAAATTGGAACTTTTACAGGATATTCTGCAATATGTTTGGCAAAAGGGTTGCAAGCCGACGGCGAATTACACAGCATCGACATAAATGATGAAATTCTGGAAACTGCAAAAATTATGATAGCAAAATCGCCGTATGCAAACAAAATTCATTTACATTCGGGCGATGCACAGGATATAATTCCTACGCTAAACAAAAAATTTGATATTGTTTTTATCGATGGCGACAAACGCAATTATGCTGATAATTACAAGGCTGTGTTTGATTTGGTGAATGTAGGCGGTTTTATTTTTGCCGACAATGTTTTGTGGGACAGAAAAGTTGTAGAACCGGTAAAAGCAAACGATAAGCAAACGCTTGGTATTATTGAGTTCAACGATTTTGTGCAAGCCGATTTGCGTGTCGAAAACGTTTTGTTTAATCTGCGCGATGGAATGATGATTATCAGAAAATTAAATAATTAAAATGCTGCTCAAATTTCACATACATTATATTACAAAATCAGACGAAAATTTGTTTGTAAATATCAACGGCAAAGAGTTTGCAATGCGTTGTACACATTCGGGTTGGTGGATTATTGAAATATCAGAAACAAGCAAATCGGAAATAAAATATTTTTATTCGATAAAAAACAATGATGGCGAAGAAATTATCGCAGAATGGCGAAAAAATCATAAAATAAAATTAAATAAATCAACCGAAATTTATGATATTTATGATGTGTGGTTTGGACATGATAACTCGCAACCGTTTTATTCTGCCGCATTTACCGACATTGTAAACAAACGAAACATTAAAAAAAACAATGAAAAAATATATTCAAACGCGATAGAATTTAGAGTGAACGCTCCGCAAATTTCAAATAAATTTTCGTTGGCTGTTGCCGGAAATAACGATGTTTTAGGAAATTGGAAAAATCCCGTAAAAATGCAGGATGACGAATTTCCTCTTTGGAAACTTACCTTAGACGCAGCAAAACTGCAACTTCCGTTTGAATTTAAATTTCTATTAACCGACAACGAAACCAACGAAATTATTGAATGGGAAGAAGGCGATAACCGACAATTTTACGCAAATTCGTTTTCAGATAACGAACAAAAAATATTTTCATTTGAAACATCGCTGGGCAGCCGAAATGCTTGGCACGGCTCTGGTACAGCGATTCCTGTTTTTGCATTGCGCACCGAAAACAGTTGCGGAATCGGCGATTTTTTAGATTTAAAAATGTTTATTGATTGGTTGAAAAAAACAAATCAAACATTGCTGCAAATATTGCCGATAAACGATAGTTGCGCATTTTTTGATTATCGCGACAGCTCGCCGTACAGCGCAATTTCAATGTACGCTTTGCATCCGATATATATTAATTTGCAGGCGATGGGAAAATTGCCCACCGAAAAACAAGCCGAGTACGAAAAAATAAGCGCACAACTCAATAAATCGAAAGTTGTAGATTACGAAAAAGTGATAAAAATCAAATGGAAATTTTTTAAAGAAATTTTTAATTGCTGTGGAAACGATTGTCTGAAATCGGCGGAGTATAAGGATTTTTTCAATAAAAATTCTTTTTGGCTGAAACCATACTCAATGTTTTGCACTTTGCGCGATAAATTTAAAACACCTGAATTTAACTCGTGGAAAACGTATGAAAAATTTGAAAAAACAGATTTGAAAAAGTTTGAAAAAGATTATGAAAAGTCGCTTCAATTCTACTGTTTTTTGCAATATCATGCCGATAAACAAATGAGCGAAGTCAGCAAATATGCACGCAAAAACGGCATAATTTTAAAGGGCGATATTACTATCGGCGTTGGGCGAAACAGCGTTGAAACATGGACAGAACCCGAATATTTTAATCTCGAAAACCAAGCAGGAGCACCGCCTGACGCATTTTCAACTAACGGACAAAATTGGGAATTTCCAACATACAATTGGGATGTGATGCAAAAAAACGGTTATACTTGGTGGATTAACCGATTAAAAAAAATGGCGGAATATTTTGATGCCTACCGAATAGACCATCTGCTTGGATTTTTTAGAATCTGGGAAATTCCGTTTCATTCGCTGCAAGGATTGCTTGGGCATTTCAATCCTGCGCTTCCTTACAGCCTGCACGAGTTGCAGCAGCAAGGGCTGGCAATGGAAACGCAACGCTATCTGAAACCTTATATCCGGCGCAATTTTATAAACGAAATTTTCGGAAAACAGTCGGATTATATAATCAAAACTTTTTTTGATGAAACTGATAAAGATATTTTGCAATTCAAATCAGATTTTGATACACAGCGTAAGATTGCTGCCTTTTTTAAAGATAAAAACGATGAACAAACGCAGCTGCTGAAATCGCAACTTTTTACATTGATAAATAATGTTCTTTTTGTTGAAGATGCGGTTAAAAAAAATCATTTTCATCCGCGAATTGCGGCGCAGTTATCAACAACATACAAGGAACTTGATGACGACGAAAAACAAGCGTTCGATAGGATTTACAATGAATTTTATTATCACCGAAATAACGAATTGTGGCAGCAACGGGCAATGGAAAAACTTCCGCCCTTGCTTTGCGCCACAAATATGCTTGCCTGCTGCGAAGACCTTGGAATGATTCCCGAATGTGTGCCTGATGTGATAAACGTGCTGCAACTTCTCAGCCTTGAAGTTCAGCGGATGCCGAAAAAAATGAATACCGATTTTGCAAATCCCGAAACATATCCCTACCTTTCTGTTTGCACAACTTCAACTCACGACACATCTACATTGCGCGGCTGGTGGAAAGAAAACGCAGCAAACACGCAAAAATATTATAATCAGATATTGCATCAACATGGCGAAACACCTAAGATTTGCACAGGCAAAACTGTAGAAAAAATATTAACAGAACATTTAAAATCGCCATCGATATTTGCAGTTTTTCCGTTTCAGGACTGGATAGGAATTGATGAAAAATTACGCAGAAAAAACGAAGATGACGAGCGTATTAATGTACCGTCGAATGCCACTAACAGCTGGCGATACAGAATGCACATCACCATCGAAAAATTATTGAGCGAAGATAAATTTAATGCAAAAATCAAACGGCTTGTTGAATTAAGAATTAAAAATTAATGGTTAGTGATTAATGATTAGTGATTAATTTGCCACTAATTACACTAATTTACACGAATAAAAAATATATTTTGCCACTAATTACACTAATTTTCCGTTCCGCAG
>JAITOP010000201.1 GCA_031289895.1 Prevotellaceae bacterium | reverse complement strand
AACTCTGTTTCACTAATCGCACCTGAGTACTCGTATCCGCCTGACGCTGCCTGATAATACAGGAGCATTGATAAAAACCCGTCGAGTGTTACTTCTTCGGAAACCCACTCTGTGTTATTTTGCTCAACATCAGTACACATATAAACATTTAGCTGAGAGTTTGAAAGTTTCTGCATTTTTACGCCCCAATAACATAAGCCTTCATTTTCTTCCAAAAAAACAAGCATACCGTTTTTAATGTAAGGTTTAATAAAACATTCGAATGAGTTAATAAATAACATGTCCAGTCCCCCAACAAGGCTGTAAAATTCCCGCAAAATATTTGGTAGTTTTATTCCTAAATCGGTTTCAATTTCTTCAATTTCAGAAAAAGTCAATCCATCTTCTTTTTTTAGCGGTCGGGTCAAAATACTTTCCGCTATTTCTTTAAGTGTTTTCATAATATGATTTTCTATTTTGTTTCAATTACATTTTCATTAAATACCATTTGTTGTAACCTGTTGTTATTCTGCATTTTTTCGCCAACAAGCATAGCGTCTTGTATTTTAAATGTTCCATAATCATCAAAATCCTGAATAATTATGCGATTATTTTGCACCGTCCATTTGCGTATTTCTTCTTTACCTTTGTCCTTTTCTTCGTATGTACGACTTGTTTTTGTTTTGTATGAAATGCGCACATTATTTTTTTCAAATTTCAATATGCAATAAGTGTATGTCGTGTAACCACCGTCAAGCGTTTTTGCACAACTTTCAGATATTTTCGCCTGATAAGTTTTTCCAATCAATTGATTTTCGGTTAAATAGTTCAGTATTTTTACTGCAAGAAGAGTTGTATCGTCAGAATAACCTACAAAAAGATAATCGGGAAGTTTTACTTTAAATTTGCTGCTCATCCGCGCATCATAGTTAACCGATTCGCGTTCTAAATATTCCATAATTTTGTATCTGCCGTCGTCTTCGCGCAAAAAATAAGCGTTGCCATGAACAATACTTTGATAAAGTCCTGTATTATATTCCATTCTTAATTTGTACGTCATACTAAATTCTATTTTATCAAAATCTTCGATTTCGGAATAATAGTTTTTTGGCTCTGTTTTACAAACTTCGGTCAGAAAAACCGATTTTTCGTTGTCCTTATCCAAACAGACATCAATATTATATAAATTTTGCGCCATTAAAGTTGTATCAGATAGTATTAATATGTAAATAATTATATTTTTCATTTTGCAAAGTTATTGATTTTTTATTGTTTTTGCTGTACTTATTTTGCAAATTAAATCTGCCGAAACAGAACGAAAGAAGTAAAAATAAAATCTCCCCTCCCCCAAACGTTTTTTTATATCCCAAAATCCTCACAATTAACTTCTCTAACTTCTTGGTTCTTAGTTCTTAGTTCTTGCTTCTTCATTCTATCACTTATATTCCACCAGCGACAGCACATTATCGTTTCCGAGTAAATTTACGCCGCCCAAATAACTTAATTCTATAAAAAACACATATCCAACAAGTACTGCGCCAAAGCGTTCGACAAGTCGGGCGATTGCTTTTGCTGTGCCGCCTGTTGCCAATACATCGTCAACAATTATAACACGTTGTCCTTTTTTTATTGCGTCTGTGTGAATTTGAATCATGTCTTTTCCATATTCTTTTCCGTATGGTTCTTCAATTACGGGTCGCGGAAGTTTTCCGGGTTTGCGTGCCGGAACAAATCCTATTCCCAGACGGTCGGCAACCACAGGTCCAAAAAGAAATCCGCGCGATTCGGGCGATATTATTAAATCTGCGTCGCCAAGACATTTTGAAAAATCAACCAAAGCGGTATTTACCTTGTCGAATAATTCGGGCGATTGCAGAATTGTCGTAATATCTTTAAATGCAATTCCCGGGTCGGGATAATCTTGTATTTCGGCAATAGACGATTTAATTGTTTCGCCTTGTTTCTTCAGTTTTTCGATAATTTGATTTGTGTTCATTTTATTTTTTAAGTATTAATATTTCGATATAAAATTTAAATTATTTTAGTCCGAACGATTGATGCAATTCGGGAATTACAACATCATGAAATCCTTTTTTCATTAATCTGTTTTTGAAATCGTGTTGAACATCGGGTTCGCCGTGAACTATAAATATTTTTTTCACCAAATCGTAATTTTGACAGGCAAGATATTGCGATAAATCAGCGTAATCGGCATGTGCGCTCATCGAATTTATTTCTTCGATATCGGCATTTACTTTAAATTTTTCGCCGAAAATACCTATTTCGTCAGGATGTTGTTTCAGTCGTGCGCCCAGCGAATGGGGTTCGCAATAACCAACCATCAAAATTGTGTTGCGTTTTTCGCCAATGCTGTTTGCAATATGGTGTTTCACACGTCCTGCCTCAGCCATTCCCGATGCCGAAATTATAAGACAAGGTTCCTTTTTTGCGTTCAGTTTTTTTGAATCCTCAACGTCTTTTATGTAATGCAGCCCTTTGAAATCGAAAACATCATTATCAATTAAAAATAATTT
>JAITOP010000139.1 GCA_031289895.1 Prevotellaceae bacterium | reverse complement strand
GTCAATAGACTTTTAGCAATTATGTTTTTGTTGTTTATTGCAGGATTATCACTTATTGTTTTGTCGGGAGGTAATTAAAAATTCATAAAATTAATTTACTGATTAGGCTGCCTTTTTTTTGAGGCAGCCTAATTTATAATATGAAAAAAAATCTTAAACAAAATTTTCACCAATTTTTTCAGCAATTTCTTTAAACTCGGCAGCAGATAATTGCAGTTTGGCTTTTTTGAAATCTACGTCCGATTCGTTGTTGAGCGGTATCAGGTGAATGTGTGCGTGCGGAACTTCAAGACCAAGCACAGCAACGCCTACACGTTTACATTCAACGCTTTTTGCTATTGCTTTTGCTACTCGTTTTGCGAAAATCATAAGTCCGCCAAGCGTGGTGTCGTCAACATCAAAAATGTAGTCTGTTTCTTTTTTGGGAACGACCAGCGTATGCGCTTTGGCTATGGGATTTATATCCAAAAAGGCATAATAATTTTGGTCTTCGGCAATTTTGTACGAAGGTATTTCGCCGTTTATTATTTTTGTAAAAATGCTTGCCATAATTATTAGTTTTTATCGTGAAATATTTAAAATCTCGAATTTCAAAATGCCTGATGGCACTTGCACTTCAACCACATTGCCGACTTTTTTGCCAAGCAGCGATTTTGCTATTGGCGTACCCACCGAAAGTTTGCCTTCTTTAAGATTTGCTTCCGATTCTGCAACAAGCGTATATTCCATAACTACTTTTGTTGCTACGTTTTTCAGTTTCACTTTGGTCATAATCTGCACCTGCGAAATATCTATTTTCGACTCATCAATAATTCGCGAGTTTGCAATGACAGCCTCAAGATTAGCAATACGAAGTTCCAAAAGCCCCTGAGCTTCTTTTGCCGCGTCATATTCCGCATTTTCCGAAAGGTCGCCTTTGTCGCGTGCTTCGGCTATTTGTTGTGATATTTTAGGACGTTCAATGTTTTTTAATTGTTCAATTTCTTTGCGTAAACGTTGCAGTCCTTCTTCTGTTACGTAATTTAAAGTTGCCATAATTTATTTTTTCAAAAATATGAATAAAAAAGAATCCCGATTTTTTCGGAACTCTCTTTGTTTTTTTTACAAAGATAATTTATTTTCTCAAATATAAAAAATTTTTAAACTGAAAATTTATTTTTTTGGTATTTGGTCGTTAGTCGTTAGTATTTGGTCGTTGGTATTTATTTGGTATTCAGTATTCAGTATTCGGTATTCAGTATTTCGTATTCGGTATTCGGTATTCAGTATTTCGTCTTTAGTGATAAGAAGAATTACGATATTTGTTGAATAGCAAAAAGTTCGAAGGGCTATAAAACCAATTTTCAACTCTTGATTATCATTATATACATTCGGCTAAAGCCTTTTGTTTATATTATTTTGTTGCCTCCGGCTAAAGCCTGAGGCAATTCATAAAAAATTTTTACCAATGACTAAATACTGATTACGGAATACTGAATACTGATTACTGATTACTGAATACTGATTACGGAATACTGAATACTGATTACGGAATACTGATTACGGAATACTGATTACGGAATACTGATTACGGAATACTGATTACGGAATACGGAATACTGAATACCAAAAAATACCCATTCAACTGTTTTCTTGAGTAAGTTGTTTTCGGTAGCTGGTGGGCGACAAGCCGTAGCGCTTACTAAACAAACGCAGAAAGTTTCGGCGAGAGCCAAATCCTGACTCAAATGCTATTGATTCGACACTCAGCTTGTTTTCCAAAAACAGATTGCGGGCATAGTTCAATCTAAACTCGTTGATATAATCGGTAAATGTCATTCCTGTGTATTGTTTAATGGTTGTACCCAGATATGTTTCGTTTGTTCCTATTTTACCGGCAACTTCTTTGCGGCTTACTTCGGCATTGGTGTATATATTTGAGTTTTTCATAAGTTCAATAAAGCGGTTGAACACATTATCGTCTTCGCTGCTGATAGAAGTTTTTTCGTCATTATTCAAAACTAATTGCAGTTTTTTGGCGTGTTCGCGTTCTTGTTCCAATTTATTAAGAACAAAGTCCTGTTCGCGTATATGTTGTACAAGTTTCTTGTTTATTATCTGTTTCTTACGATAGTTATAAACAACAATTATCAATATCAATAAGCATAATACAAAAATAACGACGCTAAACTGAAACAGGTTTTTTTGTTTCTGTATAGTTTCATCTTTAAGGGCTTTTTCGGATTCAAACAATTCCTGTTCGGCTCGCAGGATAATCAGCGCGTCTGTTTTTTCTTCGTGTTTGACAACGGTTGTCTGTATCGAATCGACGTATAACTGCGCCTGTGTTATGTTTCCTGTGACAGAGTAATAATGAAACAGCAGTATGTATAAATCTTTTTGCTGAGGTAATGATAATTTCGAATTGTCCATAGCGCGTATATCGTCAATCACGGCTTTTGCCATTTCAGGTTGTTTTTCAGCAATATAACATTCGCCCATAGCGATGGTAATATTAAATATTGTTTCATATACTTTTTCTTTTATCGCTTCGGGCTGCCAGCGTTTCAGCAATTGCAGGGCTTCGTTGTAATTGCCTCGTTTAATTAGATTATGAGCGATACCGTTTACCGCTTTAACATCGTGATATGGGCGAAATCTCACCATAAGAGGGCTGTCGTATATTGAGCGATAATAATAATCGGAAGAGTCTAAATCGTTTATTTCGGAATAATAGTCGGCAAGCAAACTTCGCGCACGCAGGTCGGAGCGGTCGGCAAAAAAAGGTGTTGTATCATGCAAAGCGGCTTTCAGACAAGGAATTGCACGTTTGTAATCGCGAAAACGATAATAAGCATTTCCAATGAAAAAATAGCAATAATTTCGCAGTGGATATTCTTCATAAGTAGTATTTTCGAGCAAATCCAACAATATAGGGCAATTTTTAAACATTTTCGCATAATTTCCATAATTCATGTACATCCAAGTCATTTCCGACAGCAATAATACTTCGTCTCTTTTGTTACCTTGCTTAACGGCTATTTGTTTTAGTTTCTGCATATTTTCTATCGCACTATCTAAATAATCTTCCGAAACACCGCCTTCGAAATACAGTTTTTGATAAAAAAACGCAATCGTTTTCATATAATCCAACTTGTTTCTCAAAAAATTGTTGTTGTATTTTTTTGCAGCCGTTTCCATTTTTTCAAACCATTTTTCCAACTGCTCAGCGGTAGCATAATCGGCTATTTCAAAAAGAAAATGATGCATCAAATCTTCTACTTGCACGCTGTATCCTTCGGTTGCCATTCGGTAGCACAGAGTATCGATGTTAAAATACCAAATCTCGTCGTAGTTTGTTACAATAACACTGTCGCAACCCTGCGTTTTGGGAACGTCAAGAGAATTCATGCTGCGTTCGTATTGTTTTATTTTCAGGTTGTCGTACACATTCGCCTGCCCGTAAGCAGAGGCTACCGCTACAAACCATGATAACAATAATAAAATATACCGCATTTTGATGTTATGTAAAATCATTATACTTATTTTTTATGCAAAAGTAATAAATTTATTTGGTATTCGGTATTCCATATTCGGTATTTAGTCGTTGGTATTTGGTATTTAGTCGTTGGTTCTTGGCTCTTGTTTCTTGGCTCTTAATTCTTAATTTTTAATTCTTAATTTTTAATTAAAAAAGGTTACCCAAATAAAATTCAGGTAACCTTCCCACTCCATAAAACAATTTAAAACTTAATTATTCAATCGCAACAGTATCTGTGTTGCTTTCTACATCTGCAACAGAAGGTTCTTCTTCTTTTGCAGGTTGTATTTCTTTTGGTGTTTTATCTGCCTTTTTTTCGGTTACTTTTTCTTCAACTATTGTTGCGTCCGTTACTTTTTTTGCACGACTTCTACGTGTTGTTTTCTTGATTTCTTTCTTTGCTGAACCTCCAAGTGCGGCTTCGTTAAAGTCAACCAATTCTATCATTGCCATATCGGCTGCGTCGCCTTGTCTGAATCCTGTTTTCAGGATTCGTGTATATCCGCCTTCGCGGTCGGCTACTTTTTGTGCTATTTCTCCAAATAATATCTTCAGCGCATCATTATCTTTCAGATAACTAAATACAACGCGGCGTGCATGGCTTGAAGATTTTATATGCAGTTTGCGTTCTACCTGCGATTCTTCTCCGTATTTTTGGATTACTTCAGGCTTCCTGTGTTTCACTGTTACCGTTTTTGTAACTACAGTAACTGTTTCATTTTTAATAGCTTCTTTTGCTTTTGTAATAAGTGGCTCTACATACATTCTCAACGCTTTAGCTTTTGCCAATGTTGTTTCAATGCGTTTGTGCATAATTAATGATGAAGCCATATTTGCAAGTAGGGCTTTACGGTGTCCCGATTTTCTGCTTAAATGATTATATTTTTTATTATGTCTCATAGTTTATTATTCTTTATCAAGTTTATATTTAGCAACGTCCATACCAAACGATAGTTTAAGATTTTCGAGAAGTTCGTCGAGTTCGGTAAGCGATTTTTTGCCAAAGTTTCTGAATCTCAACAGGTCGTTTCTGCTTAATTTTACAAGTTCGCCAAGTGTTTTAATATCGGCAGCTTTCAGACAATTAAGTGCGCGTACCGATAGTTCCATATCAACCAATCGTTGTTTCAGCAGTTGCCTAACGCGCAATAATTCTTCATCGAATTCATCATGAGTAGCGGCTTCGTCGGTTTCGATAGTTATTTTTTCATCGCTAAACAGCATAAAGTGGTAAATTAATAATTTAGCCGCTTTTTTGAGTGCTTCTTTAGGATGTACCGAGCCGTCGGTGGTTATTTCGAGTATTAATTTTTCGTAGTCGGTTTTTTGTTCTACACGAAAATTTTCTGCTGTAAAGTTCACATTTATAATCGGTGTAAATATCGAATCGACAGGAATAACTCCAAACTCGGCATTTTCGGGTTTATTTTCTTCGGCTGGAACCCATCCTCTTCCTTTTCCTATTGTTATTTGCATTTGGAATTTTGCATTTTCGTCCATTTTACAAATTACAAGTTCGGGATTAAGAACTTTGAATACCGACATATTTGCACTAAGTCCTTTTGCAGTAAGAACACCGGTTTGTCCCGAAACGTTAATATTTACTTTTTCGGTATCTGTTCCTTCAATATCATTCTTTTTTAGTCTTACTTTTTTAAGATTAAGAATGATGTCAACCACATTTTCAATAACACCCGGAATTGTTGAAAATTCATGGTCAACACCGGATATTTTCACCGATGTAATGGCGTATCCTTCTAATGATGAAAGTAGAACTCGCCTGAGTGCGTTTCCGACAGTAATGCCGTAGCCCGGTTCTAATGGGCGAAATTCAAATCGTCCAAAGGTGTCGTTTGCTTCGAGCATTATTACTTGGTTCGGTTTTTGAAATGCTAATATTGCCATATTTTTATATTTTTATTTAAATTTGTGAAGATTGAAGTAATATACTTCAATATCTTTCAATTACTTAGAGTATAACTCTACTATCAATTGCTCGTTTATTGTTTCAGGTATTTCGCTGCGGTCAACTTTATTGATATATTTGCCTGCAAGTGTTGTACTGTCCCATTCGAGCCATGAATATCTGCTTGTTGTAAGTCCGCTCAACGAGCTTTGTACTACTTCAAGTGATTTTGATTTTTCACGAACGCCAACAACATCTCCTGTTTTTACTATATACGATGGGATATTGCATACGTCGCCGTTTACTACAATGTGTCGGTGACCAACAAGTTGACGGGCTGCCGCGCGTGTAGGTGCAATACCCAAACGATAAACGATATTATCAAGTCGGCTTTCGAGTAAAATGATAAGGTTTTCGCCTTTACGTCCTTTCATTTTCGATGCGCGTTCGTAGAATGTACGAAACTGGCGTTCGAGCAAGCCATACGTGTATTTTACTTTTTGTTTTTCTTGCAACTGTGTTCCGTATTCGGATATTTTTTTGCGTTTTTTAGCCAATCCATGCTGTCCGGGAGGAAAGTTTTTTCTATCCAGGTATTTATCCGGACCATAAATAGGTTCGCCGAATTTGCGTGCAATTTTTGTTTTAGGACCTATGTATTTTGCCATAATTCTTTTTTATTATTAATTATATTAAACTCTACGTCTTCCTTTTGGGCGACATCCGTTATGCGGAAGTGGTGTAACATCAACAATTTCTGTTATTTCAATTCCTGCCGAATTTATTGTGCGCATTGCCGATTCGCGACCCGAACCCGGACCTTTAACAAATACTTTTACTCTGCGAAGCCCCAAATCGTAAGCTACTTTCGAGCAATCGGATGCTGCTGTTTGGGCTGCATAAGGTGTATTTTTCTTTGAGCCTCTGAAACCCATTTTACCTGCCGACGACCAACTGATAACTTGACCTTCCATATTCGTCAGAGATATAATAATGTTGTTAAAACTTGAATGAATGTGAGCTTGCCCAGCAACTTCAACTTTTACAACTTTCTTTTTGGTTGTTCCTTGTTTCTTTGCCATTTTACCTACTATTTAGTTGCTTTTTTCTTGTTTGCTACTGTTTTCTTCTTACCTTTACGTGTACGGGCATTGTTTTTTGTACTTTGTCCGCGCACAGGCAAGCCGATACGATGGCGGATTCCTCTGTAACATCCTATGTCCATCAGTCGTTTAATGTTTAGCTGAACTTGTGAGCGAAGTTCTCCTTCTATCACATATTCGCTTCCTATTATACTACGAATTGCGGCTATTTGCTCGTCATTCCAGTCTTTAATTTTGGAATTAACGTCAACGCCTGCTTTCGCAAGAATAGTACGAGATGCGCTGCGTCCTATTCCGAAGATATAGGTTAGTCCTATTTCTCCTCGTTTGTTGTCTGGTAAATCAACACCTGCTATACGTGCCATTTATTTTTTTATTTAATTGTTTAACCATTTATTTTCCTTCGGGTTTTAATCCGCTTTTTTATTATCCTTGACGTTGTTTGAACTTAGGATTTTTTTTGCAAATAACATATAAGCGACCCTTGCGCTTAACTATTTTGCAGTCATCGCTGCGCTTTTTAATTGATGCTCTTACTTTCATATCGCTTAGTTGTTTTAAAATTTATGATTTATTTGAAACGAAACGATATTCGTGCTTTTGTTAAATCGTAGGGCGACATTTCTACGCGCACTTTATCTCCGGGAAGAATTTTTATGTAGTGCATTCTCATTTTTCCTGAGATATGTGCGATAACAACGTGTCCGTTATCCAACTCAACACGAAACATTGCGTTTGACAATGCTTCTATTACCGTTCCATCTTTTTCTATGGCTGCCTGTTTTGCCATTTTTTTTATTATTATGTTTATTTTCTTTAATTAATTATTCTTTTCTTCTATAAATCTGAAAGTTGTCAATATATCTGCTTTTACTCCTTGTCGTATGGCAACTGCAAGTTCAAAATGTGCTGAATATTTATTATCACAAGTGCGCACTGTCCATCCATCGTCTTCCATATATATATTTCGTCTTCCTAAATTTATCATTGGTTCTATGCAAATCACCATTCCGTTTTGCAGTTTAGTTCCGTGTCCTCTTTTGCCGTAATTTGGTACATCTGGGTCTTCGTGCATATCGCGTCCAAGTCCGTGTCCAATCATCTCTCTAACTACCGAGTATCCGTGTGCTTCGGCGTGTGTTTGAACGGCGTTTGCTATATCTCCTGTTCGTGCGCCGGGTTTTATTTGTTCTATACCTTTATAAAGGCTTTCTTTTGTAACTTTCAGAAGATTTTCGGCTTCTTCGCTTATTTTGCCTACTGCAAAAGTGTAAGCCGAATCGCCGTAAAAACCTTTCATTCGAGTTCCGCAGTCAACAGATACAATATCGCCTTCGTGCAAACAATAGTTTGATGGTATGCCGTGAACAACCACACTATTTACCGATATGCAAAGAGTATTTGGAAAGCCGTTGTAACCTAAAAATCCGGGTTCTGCTCCGTTATCACGAATATACTCTTCGGCTATTTTGTCGAGTGCGAGTGTTGTGATTCCCGGTTTTATATGCTTTCCGACTTCTGCCAAAGTTTTCGATACCAAAAGGTTGTTTTCTCTTAGTATTTCAATTTCTTCGTCGGTTTTCAAATTTATCATTAAATAAAGAACTTTTTATATATCAACTTTTTAATTACATTCCCGAGCGACCTTTCAGTTTGCCGGTTTTCATCAATCCGTCGTAATGCCTCATCAATAGATGACTTTCTATTTGCTGTAATGTATCAAGAACAACTCCAACAAGAATCAATAATGATGTTCCGCCGAAGAACTGACCGAATTGCCGGTCGATACCAAACGTCAAAACTGCAAAGGTAGGAAGAATTGCCACTATTGCCAAAAAGAATGAGCCGGGCAATGTAATTCTTGACATTACATTGTCTAAATATTCGGCTGTTCGTTTGCCGGGTTTTACGCCGGGTATAAATCCTCCGTTCTTTTTCATATCTTCTGCCATATTTGTTGGATTAACAGTTACGGCTGTGTAGAAGTATGTAAATATCATTACCAAAAGTCCAAATATAAAGTTGTACCAGAACCCGTATTGGTTGTTCAGCGCTGTTGAGCCTGCAAAACCTGTAAATAACAGCGGTATCATCATCAATGCCTGTGCAAATATAATTGGCATAACTCCGGCAGCGTTAATTTTCAACGGGATATACTGACGTTGTCCGCCGTATTGTTTGTTGCCTACTATGCGGCGTGCATATTGTACTGGTATTTTGCGTACTCCCTGTACAAGTGCTATACATGCTACAAATACTATGAATAATACAACTATTTCTACGATAAACATTAGTATCCCGCCTTGATTTTGAGTAAAGCGTGTTCCTACTTCGGCTACCAATGCAAATGGGAGGCGTGCTATAATACCAACCATAATTATCAACGATATTCCGTTTCCTATTCCACGGTCGGTAATACGTTCGCCGAGCCACATTACAAACATTGTGCCTGCGAGCAGTATTACTGTAGATGTTATATTAAACCACCATCCGCTTGCAAGGAATGCGCCTGCGGGTAATTGCAGGTGCAGATTGACGATATACGCCGGTCCTTGAAACAGAAGGATTAATATTGTCAGATAGCGTGTATATTGGTTCATTTTGCGGCGTCCGCTTTCGCCTTCGCGTTGCAAACGTTGAAAATAGGGTACCATAATTCCCAGCAATTGTATAACAATTGATGCTGAGATATATGGCATTATTCCTAATGCAAATATTGAAGCATTACTAAATGCGCCACCTGAAAACATATTGAGTAAGCCTATAAGTCCATCTTTTCCCTGTGCAGCTAAGTTAGAGCCGCTTATTGCGGCGGCATCAATTCCCGGAAGGACAATAAAACTACCCAATCGATAAATCGCAACCAAAGCCAGCGTGTAGAAAATTCTTTTTCGCAGTTCTTCAATTTTGAAAATGTTTTTTATCGTCGTGATAAGTTTTTTCATTGATTTTCGTTTTTAGATTTTTCGTCTATTTGGGTAACTGTTCCTTGTAGCGCTTCAATTAATTCAACAGCTTTTTTCGAGAAGGCGTGTGCTGCAACATCCAGTTTAACGGTAAGGTCTCCGTTTCCTAAAATTTTAACAAGATGTTTTTTTGATACAAGACCTGCTCCAACAAAGGTGTCGAGTGTAAGTGTTGTTGTGCCGAGTTTTTCGGATAAAGCCTGTAATGTCGAAACATTTATGGCTTTATATTCTTTACGGTTCCTGTTAGTAAAACCGAATTTCGGCAAACGTCGTTGTAAAGGCATTTGTCCGCCTTCAAAACCTGCTTTTCGTGAATATCCCGAACGTGATTGCGCTCCTTTGTTTCCGCGTGTGGATGTACCACCGCGTCCCGAACCTTGTCCGCGTCCTATTCTTTTATCTTTATGTGTCGCCCCTTTTGCCGGACGTAAATTATTCAATTCCATAGTTCATCAGATTTGTGCTGTTATTCTACTTCTTCTATTTTTATCAAGTGCCTGACTTTTTCTATTTGCCCCAACAATGATGGTGTTGCTTCGCGCTCAACGCTGTAGTTTATTTTTTTCAAACCAAGTGTTTCAAGAGTAGCTCTTTGTCTTTTTGTTGAGCCTATTTTGCTTCGTACTTGCGTAATTTTGTATTTTGCCATTTTGTTGTCTCCTTATCCTTTAAACACTGTATTAAGTGAAACTCCTCTAACTTCGGACACGGTATAAGCATCGCGTAGTTCCAATAGAGCTTTAACTGTGGCTTTCACCAGATTATGAGGATTTGATGAGCCTTTTGATTTAGCCAACACATCTGTTATTCCTACGCTTTCGAGTACTGCACGCATAGCACCGCCGGCTTTCACACCTGTTCCGGGACCTGCCGGGCTGATATATACTTTTGCGCCGCCGAATTTCGCTATTTGTTCGTGTGGAATTGTGCCTTTATAGACGGGAACTTTTACTAAGTTTTTCTTAGCGTCTTCTGTTCCTTTTTGAACTGCGGTAGCAACTTCGTTTGCTTTTCCAAGTCCATAGCCTATAATTCCATTTTCGTTACCAACTACAACAATAGCTGCAAAGCTAAAGTGGCGTCCCCCTTTTGTTACTTTTGTAACACGTTGAACGGCAACCAATCTGTCTTTTAATTCCAAATCGGTAGTCTTTACTTTTTTGATATTTGAATTTACTGCCATATTCTATTAAAATTTAAGACCGCCTTCGCGTGCCGATTCTGCTAAACTTTTTACTCTTCCGTGATATAAATATCCGTTGCGGTCGAAAACTACGGTTTCTATGCCGTTTTCTTTTGCTTTTTGGGCAATAAGTTTTCCTACTTCTTTTGCAACTTCAACTCCGGTTTTTCCTTTTACTTGTTCGGCAATAGCCTTGTCGGTTGACGATGCAGCCGCAAGTGTTATTCGTTTCAAGTCGTCAATAATCTGCACATAAATCTGTTTATTGCTTCTGAATACAGACATACGTGGTTTTTCTGTTGTTCCGCTTACTGCTTTGCGAATACGGTATTTTATTCTTTGTCTTCTTTCTGTTTTAGTAAGTGCCATATACGTTAATCTCCTAATTATTTAGCGTTAGCGGATTTTCCTGCTTTACGACGTAATTGTTCTCCAACAAATTTAATACCTTTTCCTTTGTATGGTTCTGGTTTACGTAATGAGCGTATTTTTGCAGCAACTTGTCCGATAAGTTGTTTGTCAATACTGGTGAGCGTCAAAATCGGATTTCCTTTACGTTCAACAAATACCGAAGCTTTAACTTCTTTAGGTAATTCAAAATGAATATCGTGTGAATATCCAAGGCTAAATTCAAGTACTTGACCTTTAGCTTCAACTTTGTATCCTACACCTACCAGTTCTTGTTTGATTTCGTATCCTTTTGATACTCCCAGCACCATATTATTCAACAAAGCACGATAAAGCCCGTGCAGTGAGCGATGACGCGGCTGATTCGTAGGGCGTTCCAACGAAAACATGCCGTCTTCTACCTTTACGGTGATATCCGGGTCAACTTTTTGACTCAGTTCACCCAGAGGTCCTTTAACCTTAACCACATTTCCGTTTTCTACCTTTACGGTTACGCCTTGCGGAAGGTTTACAGGTAATTTTCCTATTCGTGACATTATATCTGATTTTTTAATTAACTAATATAACACAAAACTTCACCACCAACGTTCAAATCACGAGCTTCTTTGTCGGTAATCAGTCCCTTTGATGTTGATATTATTGCTATTCCTAAGCCGTTAAGCACTTTTGGCATTGTTTCTGCGCTTGCATAGCGGCGTAATCCCGGTCGGCTCACACGGTCGAGCGTTTTGACCGCCGGTTTTTTCGTTAACGGATGATACTTCAATGCTATTTTGATAGTATCATGTTTGCTTTCATCTTCTATAAATTTGTAGCTTAAGATGTAGCCTTTTTCGTGTAGGATGCGTGTGATTTCCTTTTTTATTTTTGATGAAGGAATTTCCACTACTTTGTGTCCTACGCTTGATGCATTTCTAATTCTTGTTAGATAATCTGCAATTGGATCAGTCATTACTTTATTATTTTTTAATTTTATAATTTTTATTTTGTTTCGTTATTATTCTCTTTTACAAGATTTTCCGAAACTTATCGATACGGTTTACGTAACCGATATCCAGATTATTTTAATTAATTTCGTTCATACAAGTGGTTACCAGCTTGCTTTTGTTATTCCCGGAATCAATCCTTGCGAAGCCATTTCGCGGAATTGTATGCGGCTTAAGCCGAACAATCGCATATAGCCTTTTGGTCGTCCTGTCAACGAACAGCGATTGTGTAGTCGTACGCGGCTTGAGTTTTTCGGTAATTTTGCAAGTCCTGCATAATCTCCTGCTTCTTTCAATGCTTTGCGTTTTTCTGCATATTTGGCAACTAATTTTGCTCGCTTAACTTCGCGTGCTTTCAACGATTCTTTAGCCATATTATTGATTCTTTTTTGCGTTTTTAAATGGTAATCCAAATTCACGAAGAAGTGCATAGGCTTCTTCGTCGTTGCTGGTGTTTGTAACAAATGTCATTTCCATACCGAATATTTTGGTTATTTTATCGATATCTATTTCAGGAAATATTATTTGTTCGCGCACTCCTAAGGTATAATTTCCGCGTCCGTCAAATTTATCGTGTATTCCTTGAAAATCGCGGATACGCGGCAATGCTATTGATATTAGTCTATCAAGAAATTCGTACATTTTTTCACGACGAAGTGTTACTTTTACTCCTATCGGCATTCCTTTACGTAGTTTAAAGTTTGAAATGTCTTTTTTTGATGTTAGTACTATTGCTTTTTGTCCTGTGATAGTTGTAAGTTCGCTTTGTGCTACTTCTATCAGTTTTTTATCGGCAACAGCTGCTCCCACTCCTTGATTTACTATTATTTTTTCTAAACGGGGTACTTGCATAATCGATTTATAACCAAATTCTTTCATTAGTTTGGGTATAATTTCGTCTTTATACTTTGTTTGCAAAGTTACTACGTAATTTTTCGGTACTACCTGTATTCCACCGGTGTCTTTTTTTGTGTCTTTCTTTGCCATTATTTAATCTCCTCGTTTGTTTTTTTAGAGTAACGAACAAGTTTGCCTGTCAACTCGCTAATGCGGCGTCCTGTTTTTACAGGTTTTCCGTTAGCATCTGCAACTTGTAGGTTAGAAATGTGTATCGGGGCTTCTTTTTCGATAATTCCGCCTTGCGTGTTTTTCGCATTTGGTTTTGTGTGTTTTTTCACCATGTTTACGCCTTCTACTATTGCGCGTTCTTTTGTAATAAATACTTGCAATACTTTACCTGTTTTGCCTTTGTCTTCGCCGGCGTTTACGTAAACCACATCACCTTTTTTTATGTGTAATTTTCTTTTCATTTTCAACACATTTTATATTATAATACTTCAGGTGCTAATGAAACTATTTTCATATAGCTATCGCGCAATTCTCGTGCAACAGGACCAAATATACGTGTTCCGCGTATTTCGTCCTGACCATTGAGTAGTACGCAAGCGTTATCGTCAAATCGTATGTATGAGCCGTCGGCTCTGCGTACTTCTTTTTTTGTTCTTACGATTACGGCTTTTGATACTGTTCCTTTTTTTGCTTCACTTCCGGGCATTGCACTTTTTATTGTAACTACTATTTTATCGCCCAGCGATGCATAGCGTCTTTTTGTGCCTCCCAATACGCGGATGCAAAGTACTTCTTTTGCTCCGCTGTTGTCTGCTACTTGTAATCTGCTTTCTTGTTGTATCATAACTACTTAACTTTTTCAATTATTTCTACTAAACGCCAGCATTTTGTTTTGCTCAGCGGGCGTGTTTCCATGATGCGCACTGTATCGCCTTCGCTTGATTCGTTTTTTTCATCGTGCGCAACAAGTTTTGTTGTTTTGTTTACAAACTTTCCGTATATCGGATGTTTTACTTTGCGTTTTACTGCAACTACTATGGTTTTTTCCATTTTGTTGCTTACAACAATTCCTATTCTTTCTTTTCTAAGATTTCTTTCCATAAACGATTATTTTTTCTCGTTAGTTTGTTTTTGTTGCAGTACGGTAAGCATACGTGCTATATTTCTTCGGCTTCTTCTGAGTTTCGAAGTATTTTCTATTGGTGATATAGCGTGATTCATCTTCATTGCTGAAAGATTTGCTTTTTCTGTTTCTATGCGTTCAACTAAATCATTAATTGCCATTTCGCGTATTTCTTTTGTTTGCATATCTTAATTTGTTTTATAATGATTCTTCAACATAATCTCTTCTTACAATGAATTTTGTAGCGATAGGAAGTTTTTGCGCTCCTAAGCGTAATGCTTCTTTTGCTATTTCTATCGGCACGCCTTCAGCTTCAAATATAATTCTACCCGGATTTATTGTTGCAACAAATCCTTCGGGGTTACCTTTACCTTTACCCATACGCACTTCTGCCGGTTTTTTGGTAATAGGTTTATCGGGAAATACACGAATCCAAATTTGTCCTTCACGTTTCATGTAACGAACTATTGCTTGACGTGCTGCTTCTAATTGGCGACCTGTCATCCAGCATTCTTCCATTGCTTTTATTCCGAATGAACCGAATGCCAATTGGTTTCCCCTTTGGGCATTGCCTTTCATTTTGCCCTTTTGCTGCCTTCTGTATGTTGTCTTTTTCGGCTGTAACATTTTTTTATCTCCTTAAGAAACCATTTTTATTTTTTATTTCTCCGTCCGCCATCGCGTCTTGGTTTTCTATCGCCACGGTCGTTGCGGTCATTGCGGTCGTTGCGTCCTCCGCTAAAATTGCCTCCGGTAGGTCCTGTCAATGCTGCTACTCCTACGTTTGGCGAAAGGTCGCGTTTTCCGTAAACTAATCCGTTACAAATCCAGACTTTGATTCCAAGCAGTCCTACTTTTGTAAGTGCTTCGGCAAGGGCATAGTCAATATCTGCACGGAATGTGTGCAATGGGATACGTCCTTCTTTCACCGTTTCGGTGCGTGCCATTTCGGCGCCGCCTAAACGTCCTGAAATCTGAATTTTTATACCTTCCGCGCCCATGCGCATTGTTGCTGCTATTGCTGCTTTAAGTGCGCGGCGATATGGCAATCTGCCTTCTATCTGGCGTGCTATTCCGTTGGCTACAATAACTGCGTCAAGGTCGGGTCGTTTTATTTCGAAGATATTGATTTGTATTTCTTTGTTTGTTATTTTTTTCAATTCTTCTTTAAGCTTATCTACTTCACTACCTGCTTTTCCGATAATCATTCCCGGACGTGCGGTATTGATGGTAACAGTGATAAGTTTGAGTGTACGTTCTATTATTACTTTTGATATTCCTGCTTTTGAAAGACGAGCATTAAGGTATTTTCGTATTTTTGCGTCTTCAACTATTTTTGACGAAAAATCTTTGCCTCCATACCAGTTTGAGTCCCATCCGCGAATTATGCCCAATCTGTTTCCTATTGGATTTACTTTTTGTCCCATATTATTTTTCCTCCGGTTTTTTACCCAAAACTATTGTTACGTGGTTTGACCTTTTGCGTATTCTATGTGCGCGTCCTTGTGGAGCGGGTTGAATTCTTCGTAATATTCTTCCTCCATCTACAAAGATTTCTTTAACACACAGATTTCCTTCTTCTAAGTCTTTTACGCCATCGTTTTTCGATTCCCAATTTTTAATTGCTGATTTAAGCAATTTTTCAAGACGTAACGATGCTTCTTTTTTTGAATATTTAAGAATATCAAGCGCATGTCCTACTTCAACACCGCGTATTAAATCTGCTACCAAGCGCATTTTGCGCGGCGATGTCGGACAGTTATTCAACTTTGCATAACTTTTTAGCTTTTTTTCTTCATTCAGCTTTTGAGCCATTAATCTTTTTCTTGCACCCATTATGTTATATATTTGGCGTTACTTATTTATTTTCTATTTCCCGCATGACCCGAAAATTTACGTGTAGGGGCAAACTCTCCGAGCTTGTGTCCTACCATGTTTTCGGTAATATAAACAGGTATAAACTTATTACCGTTATGTACGGCTACTGTGTGTCCTACAAAGTCAGGAGCAATCATGCTTGCACGCGACCAAGTTTTTATCACTGCTTTTTTGTTTGCTTCGTTCAGCGCAGTGATTTTCTTTTCTAATTTAGGTTCGATATATGGACCTTTTTTCAGTGATCTACTCATGTTATTCTCTTTTTCTTAATTATTTTTTACGACGTTCAAGAATAAACTTCTTTGAGTTTTTCTTAGGATCGCGTGTCTTATAGCCTTTTGCCGGAATTCCTTTTCGTGAGCGTGGATGTCCGCCTGATGCTCGTCCTTCACCGCCACCCATTGGATGGTCAACAGGGTTCATTACTACGCCTCTGTTGCGTGGTCGGCGACCGAGCCAGCGTTTTCTTCCTGCTTTTCCGTGTTGTTCAAGGTTATGGTCTCCATTTGACACTGTACCTACTGTTGCTTTACAAGTTGTTAAAACCATGCGTGTTTCGCCCGAAGGTAATTTTATAATTGCATATTTTCCTTCGCGTGCTATAAGCTGTGCATAAGTTCCTGCACTGCGTGCCATTACTGCTCCTTGTCCCGGATGTAATTCTATATTATGAACTACTGTTCCGAGTGGAATTTCAGAAAGGAATAATGCGTTTCCTACTTCGGGGGCTATACCTGCGCCTGACATTAATTTTTGTCCTACTTTTAATCCGTTTGGAGCGATAATATATCGTTTTTCTCCATCGGTATAAACAATAAGGGCAATGCGGGCGCTACGATTAGGGTCGTATTCAATGGTTTTCACTGTTGCCTGTACTCCATCTTTTTCACGTTTAAAATCGACTATCCGGTACATACGTTTGTGTCCGCCGCCGATATAACGCATTGTCATTTTTCCGTCGTCGTTACGTCCGCCTGATTTTTTCAGTGGTGCTAACAACGATTTTTCAGGTTTTGATGCTGTTAAATCATCAAATGTACCTATTATTTTATGTCTCGTTCCGGGTGTTACCGGGTTAAACTTTTTTACTCCCATAATACTTAGATGTTACTGAAAAAGTCTATTTTATCATCTCCTTTCAGGGTTACAAAAGCTTTTTTGTAACGATTGGTTCTTCCTGACACTAATCCTGCCTTTGTTGAGCGGCTTTTAGTTTTTCCATTGTAGTTGGTAGTGTTAACTTTTACTACAGATACTTTATATATAGCTTCTACTGCTTCTCTTATCTGTATTTTGTTTGCTCTATGGTCAACTACAAAACCGTAACGATTGAATTTTTCGCCTTGAATCGTCATTTTTTCGGTTGATAGGGGCTTAATTATTATTTCCATAACTTATTCTATTCCAAAAGTTTTGTGTATCGCATCTATTGATGTTTCAAGTAAAACAAGTTTAGATGCATTCATAATATCATAAGTTGATAATTCAGAAACTGTAATTACTTTCACTTTTGCAAGATTGCGTGCCGACAAGAAAAGATTTTTGTTGGGTTCCGAAAGTATCATCAATGTTTTTTGATTATCGAATTTAAGATTGCTGCTCAATTTGATAAACTCTTTTGTTTTTGGAGATTCAAAATTAATATCTTCAATTACTGTTATCGCTTCTTTTTGCGCTTTGTAAGTAAGGGCGCTCATGCGAGCAAGTTTCTTAACTTTTTTATTCAATTTAAAGCGGTAATCGCGTGGTTGTGGTCCAAATACCCGACCTCCGCCTACGTATATATTTGCTTTTATACTACCATGACGCGCTCCGCCGCCGCCTTTCTGGCGACCCATTTTCTTTGTGCTGTATGCTACTTCCCATTTTTCTTTTGTTTTGTGCGTTCCTTGTCGTTGGTTTGCAAGGTATTGCTTAACATCGAGATATATTGCATGGTCGTTTGGCGTAATGCCGAAAATGGTGCTATCGAGCGTTGCTGTCTTTGCTGTTATGCTTCCGTTAATATCGTAAATTGCTAATTCCATTTCTTAATCCTCAATTATTAAATATGAACCTTTTGCTCCGGGTATAGAGCCTTTCACTAACAACAGATTGTTTTCGGGTATAACCTTCAAAATTCTGAGGTTTAACACTTTTACTTTATCACCGCCCATTCGTCCGGCAAGACGTTTGCCTTTGAATACGCGCGAGGGGTACGACGATGCTCCCATTGAACCGGGAGCTCGTAAACGATTATGCTGTCCGTGTGTTTGTCCTCCGACGCCTTGAAAATGGTGGCGTCGTACCACACCTTGAAATCCCTTTCCTTTTGAGACTCCTGTAACATCCACCCACGAATCTTCGCCAAAATCGGCTACTGTAACTACATCGCCGAGCATTAATTCTCTGTTGAATGTTTTTGCAACCTCTGCTAACCGATATTTTGGTGCAGTGTTTGCCTTTTGAAAATGTCCCAAAAGGCATTTGTTGGTGTGTTTTTCTTTTTTATTATCATAGGCAAGTTGAACGGCTTCGTAGCCATCTACTTCAACTGTTCGCACTTGCGTGACAACACATGGACCAGCTTCAATTACGGTACAGGGAATATTTTTCCCTTCCGTATCAAAAACGGATGTCATTCCGATTTTTTTTCCTATAATTCCTGGCATGTTTCTTTGTTTAATTTTTAATTAAATCTTTATTAATCTCTTGTTTCCAAGATTTTAATAAGTATCGTTATTTATATATTATCTTTATTTTTTCTTTTTCATTCTTTTCCGAAAAATTGCAGAAAAGAATTTATCACACTTTAATTTCTACTTCTACTCCGCTTGGCAATTCAAGTTTCATAAGTGCATCAACGGTTTTTGGCGTAGAGCTGTAAATGTCAAGTAAGCGTTTAAATGCACATAATTGAAATTGTTCGCGTGCTTTTTTGTTTACAAAAGTAGAACGGTTGACCGTAAAAATTTTCTTTTGTGTAGGAAGTGGTATCGGACCGCTTACAACTGCACCCGTTAATTTTACGGTTTTTACGATTTTCTCTGCTGATTTATCAACAAGAGAATGGTCGAATGATTTGAGTTTTATTCTAATTTTTTGACTCATTATATTAAAATGTTAAAATTTCATTTTATTTATTATTTGTTCTGATTTATTCATCATCTGATAATTTTTTACCTGACGCTTTTTCAATTACTGCTTTGGCTATGCTTGCAGGAACTTCGTCGTAATGAGAAAATTCCATTGTAGATGTTGCTCTGCCTGATGTTATTGTTCTCAACACTGTTACGTATCCAAATTGTTCTGAAAGCGGAACTTTTGCTTTTACCACCTGTGCGTTTCCTTTCGATTCTGTTCCTATAATTGTGCCTCGACGACGGTTTAAATCGCCTATCACATCGCCCATATAATCATCGGGAGTAACAACTTCCAGCGACATTATAGGCTCCATTAATACAGGGCTTGCTTTTATCGCTGCGTGTCTGAACGCTGTGCGGGCGCAAATTTCAAACGAAAGCGAATCGGAATCAACAGGATGGAACGAGCCATCTTTCAATTCTACTTTCATGCTTTCTATTTCGTAGCCTGCAAGCGGTCCGTTGACCATTGCTGCTTTAAATCCTTTTTCAACAGATGGGATATATTCGCGTGGAATGTTTCCGCCTTTTACGCTGTCAACAAATTGAAGTCCAATGGTTTCTTTGCTGTCGGCAGGTCCTATTGTTATTATAATATCTGCAAATTTACCTCTGCCGCCTGTTTGTTTCTTAAATACTTCGCGGTGTTCGTAAGTTTTGCGCAATGCTTCTTTATAGTTAACCTGTGGTGCGCCTTGATTAATTTCCACTCCAAATTCGCGTTTCAAGCGGTCAACAATAATTTCCAAATGCAGTTCGCCCATTCCGCTGATGATTGTCTGACCGTTATCTTCGTCTGTTCTCACAGTGAATGTTGGGTCTTCTTCGGCAAGTTTTCCAAGCGCAATACCTAATTTATCAAGGTCTTTTTGCGTTTTGGGTTCAATTGCCAAACCAATTACAGGGTCGGGGAATGTCATTGATTCTAACGATATTATATGTTTTTCATCGCAAATTGTATCGCCTGTGCGTAAATCTTTAAAGCCTACGCATGCGCAAATATCGCCAGCCTCAACAAATTCTATAGGATTTTGTTTATTAGAGTGCATTTGATATAATCGTGCAACGCGCTCTTTCTTTTCGGAGCGGCTGTTGTAAACGTAACTTCCTGCGTCGATGCGTCCCGAATAAACTCTGATAAATGCCAAACGTCCTACGTAAGGGTCGGTTGCTATTTTGAATACTAATGCGCAAAACGGTTCTTTTGCATCTGCTTTGCGCGATATTTCTTTATCGTTATCATCAATTCCAAAAACTTCGCCTTTGTCTAAGGGGTTAGGCAGGTAGCGAACTATTGCATCGAGCAAATATTGTACGCCTTTGTTTTTAAATGATGAGCCGCACATTACCGGTACAACTTTCATTGCTATTGTTGCTTTGCGTAGTGTTTCCACTATTTCTTCTTCGGATATTGAGTCTGGATTATCGAAGAATTTTTCGAGCAATTCGTCATTAAATTCGGCTATTGCTTCAATAAGTTTTTCACGCGCTTCGGCAACTTCTTCTTTCATATCTTCGGGAACATCTTCAATAACAAAGTTATTTGTTACTGTTTTATCGTCAAAAAATATGTATGCTTTATTTGTAATAAGGTCAACTACCCCTTTGAACAGTTCTTCTGCTCCGATAGGTAATACTATTGGAATAGGATTTGTTCCGAGTTTTTCTTTCATTTGTTGAACTACGCTCATAAAATCGGCTCCTGTTCTGTCCATTTTATTTACGTAGGCTATACGAGGGACGCTGTATTTTTCGGCTTGACGCCAAACTGTTTCCGATTGTGGTTCAACGCCACCTACGGCGCAAAACGTAGCGACTGTTCCGTCAAGCACGCGCAATGAGCGTTCTACTTCTACGGTAAAGTCCACGTGTCCCGGAGTGTCAATAAGGTTTATCTGATATGTTTTATCTGCGTAATTCCAAAATGTTGTAGTTGCGGCAGATGTAATGGTGATACCGCGTTCTTGTTCTTGTACCATCCAATCCATAGTAGCCGCGCCGTCGTGCACTTCGCCAATTCGGTGTGTTTTTCCCGTGTAAAATAATATGCGCTCTGATGTAGTTGTTTTTCCTGCATCAATGTGCGCCATAATTCCTATGTTTCTCGTATATTTTAAATCTCTTGCTGCCATCTATTTTTGTTATATTCTCAAAATCTTGCGGAATTAAAATTTGAAATGTGCAAATGCTTTATTTGCTTCCGCCATTCTATGCATATCTTCTTTGCGTTTGTACGCTGCACCTTCTTGATTGTATGCTGCTACTATTTCGGCGCACAGTTTTTCTGCCATTGAGTGTCCCGAGCGTTTTCGTGCAAAAACAATCATATTTTTCATACTAATTGAAATTTTTCTTTCGGGTCTCACTTCAATAGGCACTTGAAAATTTGCACCGCCGATACGTTTACTTTTAACCTCTACCTGAGGTGTAACGTTTTCAAGCGCTTTTTTCCAAATGTCAAGAGGAGCCTTATCAGAATCTTTCATCTTCTCACCTACTCTATCTATGGCATCATAGAATATTTTATAGGCGATACTCTTCTTTCCCTGTAACATCAAACCGTTTACAAAGCGGGTAACTATTATGTCACCAAATTTGGGGTCGGGAAGCAGAATCCTCTTTTTAGGCTTCGATTTTCTCATTTGTCTTTAATTTTACTTTTATTATTTCTGTTCATTAATAATTAGTGAAGAACTTTTCGCTCTTCGTTTATCATTTTTTCTTTGGGCGTTTTGTACCATATTTAGAACGGCGTTGATTACGTCCTTCTACTCCTGCTGCATCAAGCGCGCCGCGAACAAGGTGATAGCGTACTCCCGGAAGGTCTTTAACACGACCGCCACGAACAAGAACTATTGAGTGTTCCTGTAAGTTGTGTCCTTCGCCCGGAATATATGCGTTCACTTCTTTGCCGTTTGTAAGCCTTACACGCGCAACTTTACGCATTGCCGAATTTGGCTTTTTGGGTGTTGTAGTGTAAACACGTACACATACACCTCTACGTTGGGGACATGCATCCAACGATGGAGCTTTACTGCTGTTTTCCGCCTGTAAGCGTCCTTTTCGTACTAATTGTTGAATTGTTGGCATAAATTTATTATAATCTTCTGTTTATCAAATATATTATTTATTCTTTTTCCACAAATTGGGTTGCAAAGGTAACGCATTTTTTCAACACGGCAAACATTTATCAACAATTTTTTGATTTTTTTTGCCAATTTTAGCCAATCAAAGCGTTAAATTTTCTTAAAATGAGTTTTTGGTGTGTTAAATATCCAAGTAAAGCAAAATTTATGACAAAATAACATTGTTAATTTTTATAAAAAA
>JAITOP010000115.1 GCA_031289895.1 Prevotellaceae bacterium | reverse complement strand
ACGACGAAATAAAAGCCGTAGAACTTTGCAACACCGCATTGCAGCAAGAAAATATCAGTGAAAAACAAAAAATAATTTTTGAACAATATATTGAATATATAAAGCAGACATCTTTTGCTTTAACTATTGAAAAACAAAATATTCCCAACGAGCCTATTAAAATGCTTATAAATTATAAGGCAACGCCAAAACTTTATTTTCGACTTTATAAAACCAATTGGGATTGTAACTTAAATATGGATTATGAAATTAAAAATTTTCCAAAAGATAACGAAAGATACCTTATCAAAAATGCAATTAAAGTACGCGAGTGGAATATTGACCTTTCAGATATACATGATTACAAAAATCATTCAACCGAAATTGCTATTAATCCACTTTCACAAGGGCAATATATTATATTAGCCTGCAATACTCAGAATTTTTTTGATGAAGATAAAAATACTATTGAATATGCTATATTTCAGGTTTCATCAATTGCTTATGTATTACGTAATATATATGGCGATTATAGTTCACATCAAATTTATCCTATAAATGAAGAAATATATATTGCAAACCGCAAAACAGGCAAGCCATTACAAGGCGCAATAATGCAAATCACAGATAAAGATGGAAAAGTAAAAGGAGTATTTGAAAGTGACATTAATGGTATTATGAAAATAGAAAAATTGGATTTTGTCAAATATCGAAGTGATTTAATAATCATTACACATAATTCAGATACATTGCTTTATGGCTACAATAGAGTATATATAAATTATTGGAATAATATTTCTTTTCATAATTATCAAAAAACAGCATTATTTTCAGACAGAGCAATTTATCGTCCCGGACAAATAGTTTACTTTAAAGGAATAGCAATGACAGATAATGATAATCATTGTGAAATTGCACCAAACAGACAAGAAACAATTATTTTGAGAGATGTAAATCGGCAAGAATTATCAAAAATAGAAGTTGTTAGTAATGAATATGGAACATTCAATGATAATTTTGTTCTACCACAATCGGTTTTGGGTGGTTCTTTTTCAATTGTAAGTAGCAATGGATATGGTTATCTCAATTTTCGTGTTGAAGAGTATAAACGACCAACTTTTGAAGTAAAAATAAATCCTGTTGAAAAAACTTTTAATTTTAATGAATTGGTAAACATTTCGGGAAATGCAAAATCGTATGCGGGATATAGTATAGACAACGCAAAAGTTTCATATAAAGTTATAAGCAAAGTAGAATTTCCATATAATTGGAGTTGCTATTCATCTTTTTTTTATGGAAGCACAAGAATTATTGATAATGGGGAATCACAAACAGATAATGAAGGAAATTTTAATATAAATTTTTTTGCTGATGATGAGGATTTGACAAATAATAATCAAATTATAAATTATCAGATTATTATTGATGTAACCGATAATAATGGTGAAACTCACAGTGCAATATACAATGTACGAATTAGTAGAAATCCTCTTATAATAAATACAAATATTCCTGAAAATATAAATAATGATGATGATTTTTCATTCGACTTATCAACAAAAAATCTTAATGGAAATTATACAGAGTCAGATATTACTGTAAAAATTTACAGTTTAAAATCGCAAAACAAAATTTTACGAAAACGATTATGGGAAGCCCCAAGTACACCAATATTGTCTTACAATGAATTTAAAAAACTTTTCCCGTTAGATGTCTATAAAAACGAAGATGATATTAAAACTTTTGAAGAAAAAAATATTGTAAAAACCATCTCTTTCAATACAAAAAACACAAAAAAAATCAATCTCGAAGAATTGAAAAAATACGGTTCAGGTTATTATAAAATATATATAACAGCAAAAAATAAAGAAAACGTAGAAACAAAAATATTTTTTTATCTGCAATTCCAAAATTCAGATAAAATTCTTAACATGGACAATTGGGTTCGCAAAGGAAAACAAACCGAAAAAGATGTTGAGTTTTTTGTTGGCGGAATGGTTGATAATGCTAATATTCATTACGATGTTATTTATAGAAACGATATTGTTGAAAGTAAAAATATAATCGTTGGCACTAAACCAAAATCCATAAAAATTGCAATTCCTAAAATAAAAAATAATGAAGAATTTGCTGTTCTCTTTGTATCTGTTAGCGAAAACAGAGTATATCAGTCTCGACATATAATAGAAACACGAAAACCTAATGATTTGGACATTTCATTAATAACGTTCCGAGATAAATTACAACCCGGAGAAAAAGAACGATGGACGATAAGAGTAAAATCGCAAAACGGAGAAAAGCCAATGGCAGAAATGGTTGCAACACTTTACGATGCATCATTGGATGCTTTTGTCCTACACGATTGGAATAAAAATTTTGCAAATAGCCGCATTTTATCATACGATAATTGTAAATGGACTGTATCGTATGACGAAACTCGGAATAGAGATTATTCATTAGTCAAAGAAACAGGATTTGGAAACAGAATAGCGGTAATATTAAAAGATAAAGGAAAATTCAATTTTTTAAAAGATAATGAAACTGATGATTTGTGGCTTTCTCGTTTTTCACTTTCATATTCAGCAAGTGTTAGTTCTATTCAACAAGAATATAATCAAGAATATTCTAATAGCCCAAAAATCCGCACCAACTTTAACGAAACCGCATTCTTTTATCCCGAATTGCGTACCGACGAAAATGGCGAAATAATTATTGATTTTGTAATTCCCGAAACGCTGACTCGCTGGAAAATGCTGGGACTTGCTCATACCAAAAATCTCGAAACAGGCAAAATTACAGCATACACGGTTACGCAAAAAGAAGTTGCAATTACTGCAAATGCGCCGCGTTTTTTCCGTCAGGGCGATGCCATTGAATTTAGCGCAAAAATCAATAATGTGTCCGAAAAAGATATTAAGGGCAAGGCGCAATTACTTCTGTTTGACGCATTTACCATGCAACCTGTAAACATAATCGAAGGTTCGGCAGAGCAAACGTTTGCGGTGAAAATAAATCAAAGCGCAGCCCTAAAATGGAATTTAAAAATCCCTTCGGATGTTGATGCTATAACTTATCGGGTGTTGGCAATCGCTGATAAACACAGCGATGGCGAGGAAAAAACAATTCCTGTTTTGCCAAATTCCATGCTTGTTACCGAAAGTTTGCCGTTTACCGTTCGCGCAAATCAAAGCAAAAATTTCAGTTTCGATAAATTGATAAACAACACATCGTCAACATTAAAAAATTACAGTTACACGCTCGAATTTACCTCAAATCCTGTGTGGTACGCGGTGCAGGCAATTCCTTACATGATGGAATATCCTTACGAATGTTCGGAGCAAATTTTCAGCCGTTTTTATGCAAATTCAATTTCGGCGTCTATTGTTGATAAATTCCCGCAAATCAAGCGTACATTTGACTTGTGGAAGATGAAAGATTCTAAAGAACTGCTTTCAAATCTCGAAAAAAATCAGGAATTAAAAAATGTTTTACTCGAAGAAACACCTTGGCTGCGCACGGCAAAAACCGAATCGGAAAACAAAAAACGTATAGCCTTGCTGTTCGATTTAAATAAAATGCAAAACGAACAAAAATCGGCATTAAACAAGCTGAAACAAAATCAGATGAGCAACGGCGCGTTTGCGTGGTTTGGCGGAATGTGCGAGTCGCGATACATAACGCAGCACATTGCAATTGGCTTGCAGCATTTGAAAAAATTGCAGGCGGTGAGCGAAATTTTTAAAAGCGATGTTGATAAAATAAGCGATGCAGCAACAAAATATCTTGACGCAAAAATGCTTGAAGATTATAATTATTTGTTGAAAAATAAAGTTGATTTACAGAAATATGAAATTATGCCGCTAACTCTGCACTACCTGTATTTACGCAGTTTTGCAGGCATTGATGATTTGTCGAAAGAGCAAAAAACGGCTTTCGATTATTTTTTAAACAAAATAGATAAAAACTGGGTAAATCAGGGAATTTATCAGCAGGCTTTGATAGCAATTATTACGCATCGTTTTGGAAAAATAAATATTGCGCAAAAAATCATAAACTCGCTGAAAGAACGTGCGCAGACATCCGAAGAAATGGGAATGTATTGGGCTGAAAACCGTTGCGGATATTATTGGTATCAGTCGCCGATAGAAACGCAATCGTTGCTGATAGAGGCTTTTTCGGAAATCGGAAATAATAAAAACGAAGTTGAGGAAATGAAAATCTGGCTGCTGCGCAATAAACAAACAAATAATTGGGAAACCACAAAAGCCACTGCCGAAGCCTGTTACGCGCTGTTATCGCAAGGCGAAAATAATTTGTCGGATAATGCACTTTTGCAAATAAAAATTAATGAAAAACCATTGGAAGAGTTGAAAAATGAAGATTTGCAAAATGCTGAAACCGGCACAGGATATGTAAAAACAACCTGGCATGGAGACGAAATACAAAACAATTTCGGAAAAATAAATGTTACAAACACCAACAAAACAATAGGGTGGGGGGCAGCTTACTGGCAATATTTTGAAAATCTGGATAAAATAACTTCGGCAGAAACAGGATTGAAAATAAAACGCGAATATTTTATCACCGAAAATACCGACAATGGCGCAAAACTCAATCGTATCACCGAAAAAAGTGAGATAAAAGTAGGCGATAAAGTAAAAGTGAGAATAGAATTGCGTGCCGACAGAGATTACGAATACGTACATTTAAAAGATATGCGGGCATCGGGATTTGAGCCTGTAAACGTACTTTCGCAATCGAAATATCAGGACGGAATTTGGTATTACGAAAACACAAAAGATGCGTCAACGAACTTTTTTATTTACGAACTGAAAAAAGGAACTTATGTTTTCGAATACGATTTGCGGGCAAATAATGCAGGCGAATTTTCGGCAGGAATTGCAACGTTTCAATGTATGTATGCGCCTGAATTTTCAGCACACTCAAACGGGGAAAAATTAAAAATTAAAAATTAAAAATTAAGAATTAAGAATTAAAAATTAAAAATTAAAAATTAAAAATTAAGAATTAAGAATTAAAAATTAAGAATTAAAAATTAAAAATTAAAAATTAAGAATTAAAAATTAAAAATTAAAAATTAAGAATTAAGAATTAGCACATTAAAAATTAGCAAATTGGCATATTAACATATTAACACATTAGCACATTAAAAATTAGCACATTATGATTATTTCTCCCGAAAATTTAGTAGATTATTTTGTAAATCTGTATCTTTCAAACATGGATTTGATTTGCGAAAACGTTGGCGAAACAATGAACGCAGCGCGAAGCGAGGCTATCGAAAAT
>JAITOP010000092.1 GCA_031289895.1 Prevotellaceae bacterium | reverse complement strand
ACAAATTATTTTGTAAACACAGTTCCGATAAATCTGAATATTTTTCATCTCGTTTTGCTGAATGTATTGTCGGCACTTGTTATTATGCTTGTGCTGATAGTGCCGTCTCGAATAATTACGAAAATCAGTCCGGAAAAAACTATTCGATTTGAGTGAAGTTGGAAAGGTTTTTTTAAGATTTTTAAGGTTCTTAAGGCACTTAAGGTGCTTAAGATTCTTAAGAATCAACAAATGAACAACCGACCAACGACTAACGACCAAATACCAACGACCAAATACCAACGACTAACGACTAACGACTTTTAAAAAAAATTCCGATAATGCTCATAGCGTTCAAGTATTTCGTTTACGAAATTTATTGTTTCGCTGCTTAAATATGATTCTTTGGTTTTTGGTGCATTTTGTTCGCGTTTTTTTCGGCGGTTGGTTATTTCTACATCTATCCAAATGTTGGCATTACGACCTTTTTGCGCTGTGTTTCGGCGACAAATATCTATTTTTCCATGTCCCGAATTGTAGGCTGCGAGTACAAATTTCACAAGTTCTGTTTCGTTTATTGTAGAATCTTTGGCAAAATGTTTTTCAAGAAATTTAATTAATTTAGTTCCTGCCGCAATGTTTTTTTCATTGCTGTCGATACTGTCAAAACCAAGAAATTCTGCCGTTTGCTGACGAATTTGCATCAATCCGAAGGCATCTTTATGCGATTTTAAATCAGGAATAAATTGCGATTCCTGATAAATAAGCGCGGCTATCAAACGCCAATCCCAATTTATTTTTTCGCTGTATTTCTTTATCAAATCGTCATAATCGGAGATGGTTTGGCTTTTTCTATATATCTGATTTAGATTGTATTTCGCGGCTAAAAAACTATAATCTTTTGTTTGTGTATATGAGTTTATCCACAAATTTATATTTTTTGCAAGACCGTTATTTTTGTTATCAACAGCCCAAAACGATGGCGAAAAATTTTCGTCTATATAAACCGGATTAATGTTTTTTATTTTCAAAATACTATCTGTTTTTATATCGCACACCGCAATGTCAGCTTGATTTGCGAGCAATAAATCCAACCGTTTGTCAATATCTTCTTCAACAATAAAAACAGGTTTACATTTTATTTTATTGCAATATTTTTTTATTAATTCGAAATGATAACCCATCACGTGTCCGTTTCTCAGGAAGTAAGAATTATCGTTTGTTCCCAGAGCCACAACAACATAGCCGTCGTTTACAAAATGAAACGATGTGCTGCTGTTATCCGCAATTTTTTGAGGATGCAGAAATATAAAACAAACAATAAATAAGAATATTATCGTTTTATGCTTTTGTATTATTTTAGCGATATTGTTTTTATAAAATTTCAAAATATATTGTTTAGTTGAAAAAGTGCCATGTCAGTCCAAGCCGCAATAACATTACATTGTTGCGAGGATAGTGCAATGCCGAAAAATATTCAGAGCCGCATGCATCTTTAATAATATTCGACATTTTTACGAAAATAACTGTGCGTTTCCATTTGAAATTTGCAAAAGCCTCAATATACGGAAAATTTCCTATCTTTTTTTCTGTTTGCACATGAAAATCGCCCAAAGCAGGATTGTAAGCGTAAGCGTAATAGCGCGTATTGTATCGTGCATCCAAACCTATTTGCGCTGTAAGCACCGATTTTACAAGTGCTGCCTGCAAATACCAGCTTGCATGTGCGCTCACTCGCGGCAAAGGAAGTATGTCTTCGTTGCTCGACATTTGCATCAATATTTCGTTGTCGAAACAGAACAATCCGAGTTTGAAATTTTTGCGGACAAAAAATGATGTTACGCTTAAATTTCCGTTGTATTGTTGAGGTAGAGCCGATTCGTTATTGTAAATATAATTTTTTATCAAAGCCTGTTTCGCGCCCAATTCCAAATCCCAATCGGGAATAGATAACGTTCCTTCGATTTGTGTGCGCGTTGTCGATTCAAAATTATTTGACCATATCAAATGATTTGAGTAATAATTTTGTACGTAAAAATTAGGTTCGTAAAATTGCAACAAAAATCTGCCTTTAAAATGTATTCCGTTTTCAATTGGAAATATCGAAACCCGTATATTTCCGTCTATGGTAAAATTTGTTTTTCCTGCGATAAAAAATCGTGTATATCCGTTCCACTCAAAGTATTTGCTGAATTTTCCTTCGGCATTTGCGTAAACATACAAATCGTTTTCAGCCGATGTATTTACATTTTTAAGATATTGGTCGGGATTAAAAACGTAATAATTTTGATTTCGATAACCCAAACCTCCTGCTATTGTTGATATTATCGCATCCGAAGCCCATGGCTGAATTCGCGCAAAAACTTTGGCATCAAAAAATGCAGTATGAGACGAGTCGCGCGATTGCACAGCGTTGTAATACCAATTGTTGTAATAATTTTCGTCTTTGTTTCTGGTGTCGGTGTATCGGCGGCGAAAAGTTGTGTATTCAAGCGAATTTCCTATATATATCAACGTTCCTTCGCCTATTTCGGCATCGGTATTTTCGTCATTGTTTTTTTTGAAAATATTAATGGGAACGCCCAGCGATTGTGTAAAAAAGAACGTTTGTTTGCGCAGTTTGTTTCGGGCGGTTGCGATGTTTATTTTTATTTCATCCGAAGTTAAAATGGTGTCGGTAATTTCGGCATCATTGGCAATTCCGCCGTTTTCCTGATTCGAAATATTGTTGAAAGAGTAAGCAGCATGAGCCACATAGCGTTTTCCGGTGTAAGCAGTAAATATCGAAAACGCCTTGCTGTCAATCGACTGATTTTGATATTGACCGCGCGTACCGTAACGCTGATAAAGAAGTCCGATATTCCACTCAGGTTTAATATTTTGCGTATGCAGCACGCGAATATCCGATTCTTCGGTGAGTTTACTTCCCGATTCCTGATACGACAATACGGAAAACGGTCGTTTGGTGTTATAAAACGGAGTATTTTCGGCATCGAAAGCGTAAATGTCGTAAGGTTCAAAAAACTTGAAATATTCGTTGGTTTTGCGTTTGAAAAAATCGTGAAAAACAGCCGCACTCCCCGGCGAACCAAGAAACGTTGCACCCACATCCTGCTTAAAAAATGGATATTCAATCCGCACATCCGAAGGCAGAGTATCGTTAATCGGAATACGCTCTATTGTATTGAAATACGGATTGTGAGTCCACGAAAAATTGATTGATTTTTTGTGCCAGTCGCCAAAAATATATGTAACCAAAGTATCAATTTTTGGTTTTTCCTTTTCTTTCGGTTTGCCACCCAAAACATCCAACGAATCAGTTTGCCCAAAGGCTTTGCCGACAATTGTCATAAAAAACAACAATAAAATATATTGTAAAAAATATCTTTTCATTCCACAAAAATAATGAATTTATTTTAATTAGTTGTTAGTTGTAAGTCGTAAGTTGTAAGTCGTAAGTCGTAAGTCTTTGGTATTTAGTCGTTAGTCATTAGTCGTAAGTCGGTTGTTCATTTGTTGATTTTTAAAAAGCACGCAGATAACGCAGATTAAACGGATTTACGCAGATAAAATCAATTACGAATTACGAATTACGAATTACGAAATTTGTAGTATAATAAACTTTATAACTTTAAAAACTTTATGAACTTTAAAACCTTTCCACCTTCACTCAAATCGAATAGTTTTTTCCGGACTGATTTTTGTAATTATTCGAGACGGCACTATCAGCACAAGCATAATAACAAGTGCCGACAATACATTCAGCAAAACGAGATGAAAAATATTCAGATTTATCGGAACTGTGTTTACAAAATAATTTGT
>JAITOP010000051.1 GCA_031289895.1 Prevotellaceae bacterium | reverse complement strand
AAATATTTAAAATTTATGAGCAATATTGATTTTAGCGAACAAGAAATATTACGCCGCAATTCACTTAAAGAGTTGGAGGCGCTTGGCATTGAACCTTATCCGGCTGCGCTGTATCCGATAAATACCGATACGGAAGATATTCGTGAAAACTTTTCGTCCGAAAAAGGTAATTTTCAAGATATTTGTATTGCAGGTCGCATAATGTCGAGGCGAATTATGGGCAGTGCATCGTTTTTCGAAATTCAAGACGAAAAAGGAAAAATTCAGATTTACATAAAACGTGATGATATTTGTCCCGCCGAAGATAAAACAATGTACAACACAGTATTTAAACGACTGATGGATATTGGCGATATTGTTGGCGTAAAAGGTTTTGCATTTATTACGCAAACAGGTGAACTGTCGGTTCATACACGCGAAATAACGCTGCTCAGCAAATCGCTTAAAGTGTTGCCGATAGTGAAAGAAAAAGACGGGCAGGTTTTTGACGCTTTTACCGATGCCGAACAACGTTATCGTCAGCGTTATGTTGATTTGATTGTGAATCCTAATGTGCGCGATACGTTTATAAAACGCACAAAAATAGTTAATACACTGCGCGAATTGTTTAACGAACGAGGATATTTGGAAGTTGAAACGCCTATTTTGCAATCTATTCCGGGCGGCGCTACGGCACGTCCTTTTATCACACATCATAACGCTTTGGATATTCCTCTGTATTTGCGAATTGCAAACGAACTTTATCTGAAACGCCTGATTGTAGGCGGATTTAACGGCGTTTACGAATTTTCAAAAGATTTTCGTAACGAAGGTATGGACAGAACTCATAATCCGGAATTTACGGTGATGGAAATTTACGTTGCCTACAAAGATTATTTTTGGATGATGGATTTTACCGAAGAAATGATAGAACGTGTAGCGATTGCATTGCACGGCACAACAAAAGTTCAGTCAGGCGAAAATATTATTGATTTCAAACGTCCTTTTCGCCGCATAACAATGCTTGACGCGATAAAAGAACATACGGGCATTGATATTTCGGAAATGGACGAAAATCAATTGCGCGAAGTATGCAAAAAATTAGATATTGAAGTTGACGAAACAATGGGAAAAGGAAAACTTATTGATGAAATTTTTGGAGAAAAATGCGAATCTACATATATCCAGCCTACATTTATTATGGATTATCCTGTTGAAATGTCGCCACTTACAAAGGTTCACCGCTCAAATAAAAATCTTACCGAACGTTTTGAACTTATGGTGAACGGAAAAGAATTATGCAACGCATACTCTGAACTTAACGACCCGATTGACCAACTCCAACGCTTTCAATATCAGCTCGCACTTTCTGAAAAAGGCGACGATGAAGCAATGTTTATCGACCATGATTTTGTGCGCGCACTTGAATATGGAATGCCGCCTACATCGGGCATGGGAATTGGCATCGACAGGCTTGCAATGTTGATGACAAACTCGGCATCAGTACAAGATGTGCTGTTTTTTCCGCAAATGCGACCCGAAAAGAAATCGGTAAAAGACACTCCCGATGCTTACACAGAAATAGGCGTGCCTATCGAATGGGTTGATGTGCTTCAAAAAATGGGATATGTTACGGTTGAATCAATTAAAAAATTATCGCCGCCAAAACTTTTTAACGACATTTGCGGAATGAATAAAAAACATAAACTCGGTCTTAAAAATCCAAGCCTTGATGATGTGAAAAATTGGATTGAAAAGTGATTTATTGGGTATTCAGTATTCAGTATTCCGTATTTAGTAGTTAGTAGTTAGTATTTGGTCGTTAGTATCTGGTATTTATACTAAACAGCTATCAAAATACAGATTTAGACATAGAAAATAAAAAAACATATAAACCCCTTATTTATATAAAGTTCCCTTAGTAGCCGAAGATTAGGTAGCACGTACCCTTATTCCCTTATTGAAATGTTGCAAATAAAGGAATAAGGGTAGAATGTCGAGGTTAATGCTTTGCTACTAAGGGCGGCTTTTGAAAATAAGGGTTTTGGTAACTGTTTGGTATTAACATTCCGTCTGGATTGCTTCGTCCATCGCAATGACGTGTGCTATTCAACTGCTGTTGTTTTTAATTTTTAATTCTTAATTCAAAAATCCTGATTCAGACATTTTTTTCCGTCATTGTTTCGCGCCTCACAATGACGAAACATAGAATTAAACCGTGTGAAGTGTTAAATTCGCAATATAATTATTATCAATATTATACGACTATGAAATATCATTTTATTTAATAAAAAAACATTACTTATATATTTTTTATTACTTTTGTGCTTGCTATTTTACAAAAATGAAAAGAAAAACAAGAATAATGCTTGCAGTAGTTGCTTATGTAATGGTGCTGAAAATTTTTGAAAAACCTATTACATATTTTTTTGAAAAACTAAAAAAATTTTTTGTTCGTTCAAAAGAAAATGCAGAATTAAAGTGCGTTAGGCTGCCGCTATTGGTTATTATTCTCGAACCTCAACAACTTGTTGGAATCGGACTGCGTTGCGGATACCGATTTCAATTTCTTCTGATTTAGCCATATCGTTTTGTTTTAATTGTGAAGCCTTTAAAGCTTTCATTGTCATTGTATTGATGACATATTATCTGTTGTATTAATTAATAAATCACATAAAAATCAAAAAAAATGAGAAAAATTTTAATCGTATTGGGCTTATGCTCAGTAATTAGCATGTCTGTTTCGGCAAACGGACTTCTAACAAATTCAAATCAAAGCGCAGCGTATGTGCGAATGATTTGCAGGCTCGCATCCTTGGATATCGACGGCGTATATTACAATCCCGCCGGATTAACAAAACTTTTGCATGATGGTTTTCATGCTTCTATCAACACCCAAACAGTTTTTCAAACCCGAATAATCACCAGCGATTTGGATATTATTAACAACAAAGAACACAAAGGCTCAATGGCAATTCCCATATTTCCAAGTGTTTATGCTGTTTACAAAAAAGGCGATTGGGCATTTTCGTTCGGATTTAATCCTGTTGCAGGCGGCGGAAAAGTGGATTTTAAAAACGGAATTCCTTCGCTTGAAATAAAGGCGGCAGCACTTCCTTCTACACTTAGTAATGCAGGAATACCTACAACTAACTATGCTGTTAATATGCAATTTAAAGGTTCTTCTGTTTACTACGGAGCGCAATTTAATGCAACGTATCAAATCAACGAAAATTTCAGCGCGGCATTTGGTGTACGCGGCGTTTATGCGGCGAATGCTTATGAGGGTTATATGCGTGATATAATGATAAATCCGCAACAACCAATGTTTAATCCGTCAGGTGGATTAATGTCTGCTCCCGAATTTTTTACGGCAGCCGCAAACGCTTATCAGGCAATGGGCAATCCTGCGATGGCAGCACAGATGAGTGCTTATGCATCAGCAACTTCCGACAAATATGCAGATGTAACTCAAAGCGGATTTGGAATTGCGCCGATAATAGGTTTGAATTTTAATTATCAAAACTTAAATATTGGTGCGCGTTACGAATTTAAAACCCGCATGGAAACCAAAAATAAAACAACGGTTGACGGCACAGGTTTATTTCCAGACGGCAAAACGCAACGTGTTGATGTTCCCGCATATTTCACTATTGGAGCAAGTTATAAGGTTTCACCGAAGTTAAATGTAGCCGCAGGTTTTGGATATTATGGGGATAAACAGGCAAAAATGCACTCGTGGGACCCCGAAGTAAAAAATGATCCAAACAACCCGATGGATCTTGGAAATTACGTTCGCCGCGAAGATTTTATCAATAACGGATGTCAGGAATATTCTTTGGGTTTGGAATATAATATTACCGAAAAATTTTTGGTAAGCGCAGGTTATCAATACGGAAAAGTTGGCGTACAACCCGAATATCAAAGTGATATAAATCACACAATTAACAATCATACTTATGGTTTTGGCGGGCAATATAAAATCAGCGAAAACATAAAATTAAATGCAGGATTTTTGATTACAAAATATGTTCCTTTTGATGTGCAAATGCAACATCCGCTTGTCGCATCACAAAAATACACGCAAACCTACGACCGCCGCAATTACGATTTTTCGGTTGGTATAGATATAAAATTTTAAATAAAAAATCTTTGTGAGTTTCTTTTTTATCCCACAAAGACACAAAGGACACAAAAGATACATAAAATATTGATTCTAAATATTTTGTAAAAACATTGTGGACTTTGTGTCTTTGTGGGATATTAAATTTATACAAAAAATCAAGCCAAACGCAGTACCCTTTACAACCTTTATACCCTTTATAACTTTAAAAACTTTATACTTTAAAAACTTTATACTTTCTAACTTTCTAAACTTTTTTCTATCTTTACAAAAATTTTATAAATGAAACAGATAACTCCCGAACAAGCATTGCAACGATTGCAAAAACTTTGCAGCGTATGCGAAAAATGCGCTTACGACGTACGGCAAAAACTAACAGAATACAAAATAGATGCCGCGCAATCGGCAGAAATACTGCAAAATCTGCAAGCCTCAGGCTTTATCGACGACAGTCGTTTTGCCCGTGCATTTGTCGCTACAAAACATAAAATATACAAGTGGGGAAAGCAAAAAATAGAATATCAACTGCATGTAAAACAAGTATCTGACGAAATAATATCAACCGCACTTAACGAAATCGACGACGAGCAAAACAACGAAATCATTGCCGCCGAACTCACCAAAAAACTGAAAACCACAAAAGCAAAATCGCAACAGGAACTTGTCGCAAAACTGCTTAAATTTGCACTCTCGCGGGGATATGATTATTCTGTTTCTTATGATTTGGTTATGAGGATGGTTAAAGAAAAACAGGATGAATATCCTTGCGATTAAATATTTAATGTTTTATAATTCAGCTATGATAGCCAAATTGTCAAAAAAAGTATTAATATCATTGTGAATTTCATCTGTTGTCATCATTGATGCGATTGCCGAACGATTAATTTTCAAATTTGCACTATCCTCATTTTTAATTTGTTCAAAAAGCGAATCAGGATTTTCGAAAAGCAATTTTTTACCATCAATTACAGAAAAAATCTGCGCTTTTACGTTTTTCCATGTGCTGCCGGTTGGCAAAGTTAGATTCTGTTCCGAAAAAACTTTGTCAATGACATCATTATACGGTTTCATTAATGAATCGGAAACATTAATTGCTTTTTGCACAGAACGTTTCCACGCATCGGGAACTAAAAGATAATTATCAATATTTTTACGTTTCCATTCATTTAAAACCGGTTGATTGGCTGGTGGATTTATGGCTACCTGTTCATTGTCAAAATCTAACAAAACGGCTCTCTTTAATTTTGGTACAATTTGTTTCAACGCTTCGTAATGCCTGTCTGCTTTTGCTGTCATATCCTGTTTGGTTGAACCACCTAAAAAATACGGATAAAACTTTTGATAAATTTCAGTCTGATTTAATGTGTTTGCCCAAGCTGAAAGAATACGCTCGTCATCTTCTCCCTCCAAATAAAGAATGAAAGGGGAATCTTGTGTGCGAACAATGTCTATATTATCAATTGTACTTAATGCAGAAATAATGGAACTACTTGAATGTACGCGCTTTGGCTGCCCTGACAAAATAGAAAGAATTGATTCAAATTCAATTCCTTTTATAAATTCTTCGGAATGAGTAGCTATCAAAAATTGCATTTGGGTATTTTCCTTTAAATAGTTAATTATTTGTCGTTGCAGATTTACGTGTAAATGCGCATCCGGCTCGTCAAAAAGCATAGTAGTAGCTCTGTTATAACCGTACAGAAATGCCAAAAGTGTCAATATCTGATGAAAACCACTTCCACCTGAAATCACATCAAAAGTTTTCTTGTTTTGACGATATTCAACAATAATTTCAGTACTGCTTTCAGGGTCAAATTCAGGCGGTAACAATTCTATTCCAAACCATTTTTCCACGCAGAATTTAATTTGCGCCCAATCCGGATTGTCCTTAATAGCAACACCTTCTCTATTGACTACTCTGTATAATAAATTTCTTAATACAGAACCGGGTTGTGCTTTTCCGACATTTTGCCTTACATTCGCCTCTGCAAGCCACTTTTCATGTGGTTCCAATCCTGAAAAAGGTGGAACATATACAATATAAGGCATTTCTCTATGTTGGTCAATGGCAGTAAATTCAGTCCATCCATTTAATGGTCGTGCATAAACCGATTGGGGAGATTGATATCTTAACTGAACACAAAAATTTTGTTCCTCTCCCGTATCTGTTTTTTTCCAATATACATCTATTTCTATGTAAATATATATCTGATTTTTTTTATTGGGACGTTTTATATCATCTTCATATTTTCTGTCGGTTTTATCCGTCCACAACAAGTTAAATTCAGGTACAGGCAACGCGGTAAAATTAGGTAAAACAATTTGAATCCCATTTTTCCCTTTTTTTCTTGTTAAACGAAATTGTTCAACACAAAATTGCCAAATTGCTAATGCTTGTAAAATTGTACTTTTCCCGCTATTATTTGCACCTACAATTAAATCAAAAGTGTTGAATAAAAAGGTTTCTTCTTTAACCTTTTTAAAATTTTTTAGAACTAATTTGTGTATCATATCAAATTAAATTTAAAGTTCGTAAATTTTTAATCTATTATTTTTCCCATCTTATCATTTCCTCCTCATCCTCCATAAATTCAGACAATTCAAACACCCCCGTAAATCTCCATATTTCATTTTACAAAATTAATAAATTCTTTTCTGTTTTTTTACATCCCGCAAAGTTAATTATTTATATTGAATAATTTAACGCTATTTGCTCTAAAAAATCACATCCCTTTTCATAAATAACCAAATTTTTCGTGTAATTTTGTAAATTATTAAATTGTTTAATCATCATTTTTTTGTTGATATAAGTATGAAAATGAATAAATTGGAAAATAAAATATCGGATTTTGAAATAATGTCGCCGGCAGGCAATTTTGAATGTTTAATGGCTGCAATTCAGGGCGGTGCAAATTCGGTTTATTTTGGTGTTGAAAAATTGAATATGCGCTCTAAATCAGCCAATAATTTCAAACTCGAACAGCTTGCCGAAATCGCCGAAATCTGCCGCAGCAACAACATAAAATCGTATCTTACCCTGAATATCGTTATGTACAACGACGATTTGGAAGATATGCGCAAAATTGTTCGCGAGGTAAAACGAACGGGAATCAGCGCGGTTATTGCGTCCGACCAATCGGCAATTGCCTATGCCCACGAGTGTGGCGTTGAGGTTCATATTTCTACGCAATTAAATATTAGCAATATCGAATCGTTGAAATTTTACGCTCAATATGCTGATGTTATTGTACTTGCGCGAGAACTGAATCTTACTCAGGTTGCCGAAATTCATAAACAAATACACGAGCAACAAATAAAAGGACCAAGCGGAAATCTTATAAAAATAGAAATGTTTGCTCACGGCGCACTGTGTATGTCGGTTTCAGGAAAATGTTATCTGAGTTTGCACGAATATAATTACTCGGCAAATCGCGGAACTTGCCTGCAAACCTGCCGCCGCGCCTACACCGTAACCGACAAGGAAACAGGCGCACAGTTTGATATCGACAACCAATATATAATGTCGCCCAAAGACCTTTGTACCATTGGCTTTCTCGATAAAATGACTGCTGCCGGAGTTTCGGTATTTAAAATAGAAGGTCGCGCACGCTCGGCTGAATATGTAAAAACCGTTTGCAATTGTTACAGCAATGCCCTGAAATCAATAGCCGACGGCACTTACAGCAAACAAAAAATCGAAGAATGGATGACGCAACTCGGCAATGTTTTCAATCGCGGATTTTGGGATGGATATTATTTGGGACAACGTTTGGGCGAGTGGAGTAAAGGTTATGGAAATCAGTCGCCTAAACATAAAGAATATGTTGCAAAATGTACAAATTTTTTCGGAAATATCGGTGTCTCCGAATTTTTGATTGAGGCGGGTGAACTAAAAATTGGTGATGAAATTTTGATAATCGGCTCAACCACAGGAGTTATAGAACAAACAATAACCGAAATTCGCGTAGATTTGCAACTTGTTGCGAAAGCCGAAAAAGGCGTGTATTGCTCTATCGTTACGCCCGAAAAAGTGCGGCGAGGAGACAAGGTTTATAGGATAGTCGTAAGTCATAAGTCGTAAGTTAGGAAAGTTTTTAAAGTTATAAAGTTTTTAAAGTTATAAAGTTATAAAGTTTTTAAAGTTATAAAGTTATTAAAGTTTTAAAGTTTTTAAAGTTATAAAGTTCTTAAACCTCTTAAAATTCATAAAATTTTAAGAGAACTCAAAAAAATAAGGAAAAAAATACGCTATTTTTATCAAAAAAATAGTACTTTTGCAAAAAAGTAGTTTCAAATATTATGTCAAAGAAAAAAACAACAAAGCAGAATCAATTGTTGAGTCCGGAAAAATACATCCGGCAAAAATCCCGCAATCTGCCTATATACGGATGTTGGATAAATGAAAATTGGGAAAAAACCCGACTCGCAAGTATTTTCATAGCCAGAAAACATGTCAACGATAACCTGACCGCTTGCTTTTATCTTGTCGATTTAGGATGTCTGGGAGTAAGAGATACATTTCATATTTTTAATACCTCGATTAATGAATTTATGCACAAGGTAAACGATACAGAGTTGGAAATTATCACTATTTCGTACGAGTTGGCTCACAATATTATCCATTCGGCAGTTGAATATGCCGAAGATTTAGGATTTAGATCTTGCCGCGATTTTACGGAAACAACTTCTTTTTTTCTTGAAGAAGACAACGATGATATTCCATTAATGATCATTGAGTGTGGAGGAGAAGATGGAAAACCTATATACATAAATTCCTTTGATGAATCCTCTGCCGGCAAAAACCAAATAATGAATCAATTGGAAAAAACAGTCGGGGAAGGAAATTATAATTATTTTTTTAGTGTAGATAAAGATGATGATGACGATGACGATGATGCAAAAGATGATGAATATGAGGATGATGAATATGATGATAAATATAGTGATGAAGAAATGAGGCTTCTTACGGATGAATTAAAGTTATTGGATGAAGACGAACAAAAGAAACAGTTTTGTGAGCTAATGGATAAGATGGATAAAAAAAAGTTGAACGAGGAAGGTGCAAAAAGGATGCTGGTTTTATCCGATATTTTATCTTCTAAAATGGTTAGCCCAAAAGAACTTCTTAAACAAACAGTCATTTTTGATAAAGATTTGAATCATCCGGTTGTTGGCGATTATGAATATCCCAACAGCCTTTCTGCCGGATTGCAAGGTGAAGATACTGATATAGACTTCGCTATTGATATGTTCTTAGATGCGACAGAGGCGATTGAAGACAATCATAAAGCAAAAAAAGCATTGAAAAAATTCAATAAAGAAGTCGGCGATTCACCGCAGGGTGCTTATCTGGAGTTGCTGTATCTGGAGAGAAAAGGAAAAAAGAAGTTTGTTAAAAAACTGGAAGAATATTACAATAAATATCCTGATTACTTTTTAATTAAATTGAGATGGTGTATGTATTTGGCTGTTGTAAACAGAAGTGATTTAATGACAGTAAATCCGCTTTTTGATAAAATTCAAAACCTTTTATCTGATGAAAAACAAGACATTACAGAGTATGAATTTATTCAGTTTTTATTCGATTATATAACAATTCGTCTTGCAAAAGATGAACCTGACCAACTTGCTATATTGGTTGCAATGGAAGAATATGTAAAAGACCCTGATTTTCCTCTTTATGAGGATTTGTTTGATGATTATTATGAAAACATGAGTATAGCTAAGTTAATTATATTGCACAAGCAACTTTCTTATGTTTGAGATATTATACCACAGTGATTTAGATATGAAATCGGTTGAAAAATCGTTTTCAAAAACCTTGAAACAACTGCAAACGGGCGACTTTAAAAGCGCGGACGTGCGCAAAATGCCCGACACCGGATTTTACAGAGCGCGATTGGATATTCGCGATAGATTATTATTCAATTTTGTATCGTATGAAAATCAAAAATATCTTCTTTTATTGGAAGTTATCAAAGAACATAACTATGCTCACAGTCGGTTTTTGCGCGGGGCGGCGATTGACGAAAATCAGTTTGTGCCGATAGAATCACCCGAAAAAGAAACGGAAAACACTATGCCGCTGACGTATCTCAATCCTAAACACAA
>JAITOP010000317.1 GCA_031289895.1 Prevotellaceae bacterium | reverse complement strand
GTCGGGTGTAAAAAATCCAACAAAGCGAACTTTAAAGCGAATAGAATCGGGAGTTAGAGAATATGCTGACGAATTACATTCTATTGCTTTACAATATTAAATAGTGGTTAATGATTAATGATTAGTGGTTAATTTGAATTAAGAATTAAAAATTAAAAATTAAAAATAATGGTTAGTGATTAGTTATTAATGATTAATGGCGACTAACGACTAAATACTAACGACTAAATACGGATTGCCCCTGCCTTTTTCGGCAGGTTTTTTTGTATATTAATTTTTTTAGTAATTTTACGCAATTAATTTTAAAATTTATAATTATGAAAAAAGTATTATTTATTGCATTAGTATGCGTATGTTCCGCTACTTTTGCGCAACAACCTATTAGTTATTCAAAAGTTATTCAAACCGATAGTGTAGGAAAAGATGCATTGTTTGCATCTATTAACGAATGGTTTGCGAGTACTTACAACTCTGCAAAAGACGTACTTCAAATGACAGATAAAGATGCTGGCATTATTGTAGGAAATGGTAATACTAAATATTCTTATGGTGGAATGATATATTCCTGTTACGAAGGATGGTTAAAGTATTCCATTAAAGTAAATGTAAAAGACAATCGGTATAAAGTAGAAATTACCAATATTAGCCATTCCAATAAACAGGGAAACGCGAAGAATTGTGAGTTAGGCTTAGTAAGCACAGCGGATGAATATGCAACAAAAGGAGCATCAAAAAGTTACCATAATAAAGTGTGGAATGACATAAAACAAAAAATGGAAGCGTATGCAGAAAAAGTATTTGTTTCGATGGAAAACCATACTAAAGATGTAAAAAACATAAATTCTGACAATGATTGGTAAATAACTGAATTATTAAAATTTTTAAAAACAGCACAAAAATTTTGTGTTGTTTTTTTTGCATATACTTATTAATGATTAGTGATTAATAATTAATAATTAATAATTAATAATGCTTAAAAATCTTAACAATCTTAAAAAAACTAATAATCTTACTAACGACTAAATACAAAATGTAATTGACTTACATAAAATTTTCAACAACCGGAGCTGCCCGGTCAGACTTACGCCGGGCGGCTCTTTTTTTTACTAAAATTAAAAAATTGTATAACTTTGTAAAAAATAAAATAAAACATTATGGAATTATTAACACTTTTACTCGCAGGTTGGTTCTCTTTTTGGTGGTTAGACAAATAGGAAGAGCGCAAAGAACGCCGCTATTGGAGCGAAAAAGAAATAAAAAAACGCATCGAAGAAAAAGACCGAAAACGTAAAGAAGAGGTTAGGCAATGGTATAATGATATGGCTGAAAGATATAAAGATGAATGGGAACAAGAGCGAAAACGAAAAGAAGAAACTCAATCATAACTATATAACATTTGTCCCTTATCTGACATATCCGTCCCGCAGGATTTGTAATCCTGTTTGATAAAATTCAAAATAAAATTGTAATTTTGCAATAAAAAGATAATTAACATTTTGCGGATTATAAATCCTTATATTCCAAACATTCGGATTGCAAATCCGAATGGACGAAGAAAATCCTCGTACCGTATTTAATAATATTTTCGCCATTTTTTTTGAGCAGAAAAAATATACCACAAATGTGGGATTGTGGGAGTTGTCATCAATATCTACCTTTGTGCCATAAAATTTAATAAAAAAACGGAAAAAAATGAAATCAACTTTTGACTTATCAACTTTTATGCGAATGTGCTGCTGAGGCAGCATAAAGACATATCTAATTTTATAATCTTTCAGCGAAAAATTATAAATACAAAAATTTTACGAGGCTTGTATCTGTTTAAAAAACAGTATCAGATGCAACTCAAGTTAAACAATTAACTAAATTATTATTAACAAATGGTGTATCCATTCAATTTAATGGTATGAAAACACCTGACTAAAAGAAAATTATTATTATGACAAAAAAAAAGACATTTTTGATAAACATATTGTTTATGTTTAAGAATACAAAAAACGCTTATATTTATATTCGCACAGTGTCATTGTGCATAGCGTTTCTGTTCCTTTCAGCCGATTTATACAGCCAAACGGCTGTAAGAGGAAAAGTTGTAGATGAAGGCGGGATTCCTATATCCGGTGCTTCAATTAGTCTAAAATCAACAGCAACAGGAATTTGGACAAATAATGACGGTAGTTTTGTATTTTCAACAAACCAGCCGTTACCACTCACCCTTACAGTATCCTTTGTAGGATACCGAACATTGGATTTGAAAGTAAATAGTATCGGCGAACCGTTGACCATAGTGCTTCAAGAAGATATTAATCAACTTGATGAAGCGGTTGTTGTCGCAGGCGGACTAAAGCGACCTAAAAGAAGTCAGGATTACGCATCAACCAAAATTACAAGCGACGAACTGACAGCAGCCAAACCTGTTTCAGTAGCAGGAGGGCTTACTGCAAAAGTTCCCGGATTGCAAGTAAATGCCATATCCAGTGGAGTTAACCCAAACTATCGCTTGGTATTAAGGGGCAACCGCTCAATAACCGGAGAAAATCAGGCTCTGATTGTTATTGACAATGCAGTTGCCAATAGTGCTGTTTTGAACAATATAAATCCTGAGGATGTCGAAAACATTCAGGTATTGAACGGCGCTGCCGGCGCAACACTTTACGGGTCGGAAGCATCCAACGGTGTTGTGATTGTTACTACAAAAAAAGGTAACAAGGGCAAACCTATAATAAAAGTTTCTCAAACTTTGACCTTCGAACAGGTGAGTTTCTTCCCTAAAATGCAAAGCAGATTCGGACAAGGCTCTACCGCCGATGCTCAGATTTTCGACCCTGTAGAAAATCAACAATACGGACCCGCATTTGACGGCTCGGAAAGAAAACTCGGATACGCGCTCGAAAACGGAGACCAGCAATATGCCACCTATTCTGCCACCAAAGCAAGGGAAAATTTCTGGGAAACAGGAGTGCAAAAACAATCTGATTTATCTGTCAGTTTTGGCGGAACTAATTATACATCTTATGTTTCGGCACAATATCTTAACGTAACGGGAACAACTCCATTCGACAAATATTCGCGAGTGTCGGTGCGCCTTAATAATTCCCAAAAATTATTAGATAATCTTACCTTGTCGTACAATGCAAGTTTTGTTGAAAACAATTATGATGTAACCCGTGTAACAGGTACTGTTTATGAATTACTGACGAATATAGGGGCAAATATTCCGATTACCTCATATAAAGATTTTAAAAACAATAAATGGGCTACTCCCGAAGGATGGTTTAATCCTTGGTACGAAAATCCTTATTGGCAGGCAGCAAACAGCCGTAACGAGTCAAAAAATACCTACCTGACCGGAAACGTAGAACTAAAATGGGAAATACTACCGTGGATACACGCATTGTACAGAGCATCAATATCAAACCGATATTATCAGTCAAAACAGTACGATGAAAAATACACATATAGCGATTATGCCCGGCAGGTACAAACCAAAACCGATATTGCAGGTTATATTTTAGACGACCAACTGAATACATACAGATATAATCATGATTTTCAACTTGCAGTAAACAAGGACATAGGCGATTTCACCTTAAATCTTACTTTGGGAGCGTCAAATGTATATAAGGATTATAAAAGGACACAAATATATGCTAACGGATTGGTAATACCCGGTTTGTTCAATATCGGCAACCGTTCTGTTGACCCTGTTGTAAACAGTCCTATCGAACGTTCCCGAAATTATGGTGTTTGGGGCGATTTTGTTGCAAGTTACAAAAAATATCTGTTTTTGCACGTAACAGCCAGAAATGACTGGACTTCAGTATTAGCACCCGAAAACAGGTCGTATTTTTATCCTTCGGTAGGTGTTTCATTTATACCAACTGATGCCATATCGTTTTTAAAAAGCAGAAAAGTGCTTGATTATCTTAAACTGAGAGCAGCGTGGTCGCAAACAGGTAACGTAAATATTGACCCTTATTCGTTAGTATCTACTTATACTTCAAATACAGGTTATTCTAACGGCACTTATTTCAGAGAATCAGCATCTTTGGTATCTCCCAATTTGAAACCTGAAATTACCACAGGATACGAGTTCGGTACGGAGTTTAGCCTTTTGAAAAATTTTGCTGAAGTACAGTTTAGTTATTATTTTACAAGTACAACCGGACAGGCAATATCAGCATCAATCGCATCTTCGTCGGGATATACCGGTTACCTGCTTAATACCGGTGAAGTAACAAACAAAGGCATAGAAGCATCGCTTCGGTTGAATCCCATACGTTCCACCGATTGGGACTTGCATATAGGTTTAAATTATACTTCCAATAAAAATTTTCTGAAAGAACTGCATCCCGATACCAAGAGAATAGGAGTAAACGGAAGCAGTGTAATATTTGCCGAAGAAGGTTACGAACTTAACCAAATTATAGTTACCGACTATGCAAGATTACCGGCTAAAGACAATAACGGCAACCCATATCCCAAAGAACTTGTAGGCAAAGTAATTGTTGACCCAAATACAGGTTATCCTTCGAGAGCAACCGAAGCGGCACGACTTGGAAACACTATTCCCAAACATCGTTTAGGGATTGATTTCAGCCTGAAATGGAAACGATTCATTCTCAGCAGCGTTTTTGAATATAGAGGAGGGTATTATTTTGCAGCAATAAATCAAGGAAGTACTATGGACTTTTCGGGCGCATCCGCACGCACGGCATATTACAACAGAGAACGTTTTGTTTTCCCGAACTCAGTATATTGGGATAGCGCAAAAGGAGAATATGTTGCCAACGAAAATGTAACAGTATCTGACGGAGGCTCAGGTTTCTGGACAAATTCAACTTTCAATCGCGGAACTTACAGCAATTATGTTTACTCCGGCAGTTATTGGAAATGGAGAGAATTGTCGCTCAGTTATCAGGTTCCACGCTCGGTTCTACACAAAATATCGTCGGATATTATAAAAGATGCAACAATAAGCCTGCAAGCACGCAATCTGTTTTTGTGGACGCCACTTTCAAACGAATATACCGACCCTGATTATAGCGCCAACGATAATAATGCAATAGGTGTTTCTACTTTGGACCAATCACCTCCGACACGGTATTTTGGAGGAACTATTTCAATAACATTTTAAAAATTATAATTATGAAAAAATATCTAATAAAAATAAAATTTCTTGTTTTAGCACTTGTTCTCGTGTTTAATTCCTGCGATTTGGATATAAACGATAATCCGAACAGTGCAACAGGCTCGGTTATAACACCGGATTTAATACTGCCTGTAGTTGTTGCAACTACAATATACGACCAGATAGCCTATTACGGATATTCTACCTCTGCATATATTGTGGGATACCAAACTCCCGGCGATGGAATTTCCGGTTTCGGAGATGTATATACCTACAACTTTACAGCATCATTTGCTACCGGAGCATGGATATATACTTTTGGAGAATTGAGAGATTATAACACTATTATTAAAAAATCGGAAGCAGACCCTTCATACGCCATATTCGGTGCTATTGCTCACGTATTGAAAGTTTACGATTATCAATTATTAGTTGATTATTACGGAGATGTACCATATACCGAAGGTTTGTCGGGAGGAGCGGGAATTATCAGCCCTGTATATGATAAAGCCGAAGATGTGTATAAATATCTCGTAACCGAATTAAATACAGCCATTACCCAATTTAAAGATAATGCAGGCAAAATAGGTGCAGGAGTTATTGCGCCTAATTCTATATCCGACCCTGTATTTGCCGGAAATATCACCAAATGGATTCAATTCGCCAATAACATTAAATTAAGATTATTGACAAGAGCCAGAGGCACTGCTATCAATGATTTTGTTACCGAAGAGTTTCAAAAATTTTCGGCGGAAGGTTTCCTTAAAGATGATGTACTTGTGAATCCGGGATATAATGCTTCAAACAGTCAAAATCCTTACTGGACAATATATCACAGTGCGGTAAGTGGCACAATAACACAACCTGCCAACTATTTTATCCCTACAATATATGTACTAACTTTTTACGATGGAACTAAATTAGATGACAGCGTGAGAGGAGAATTGGTTTACAAAGATTTTCCCGATACGCCCGGATGGCAATTGGGTAATGAATTAGGCAGACCGCGTTCGCCACGCTATATTTGGGAAGTACCTGACAGCAAGGGTATATTTAAAAGCAGGGCTGCCGCAGCTCCTCTTGCTTTTGCGTCTGAAGTTTATTTTCTGCTTGCCGAAGCTGCCCTCAACGGAAATGTTTTAGACGGAGATGTCAAAACAAACTTCGAGAAAGGAATTGTTGCTTCATTCGATTTTTTAAGCAGAGCAGGCGCGTCATATACACTGCCTGCCGGCGTAAATCCCGAATCGGATGTACAGGACTATATCGCGAACAATGCAGGCAACTATCTTGCCGATTTTGATGCAGCAACAACTGACGAACAGAAATTAGAAGCTATTATAACACAGAAATATATAGCATTTAATATACTGTACTCGCATGAAGCGTGGAACGAGTTTAGACGAACAGGTTATCCGAAAATCAGCGGCACCGCTCCGTCAACAACTTTTGTTTCACCATACTCGCAATCGGAACGTACCGACAAATTGCCCATCCGGCTTATATATCCGCAAACGGAAATTAATTTGAACGCAAATACCCCCAGAATAGTAAATGCGTATTCAAGTCCTGTGTTTTGGGTTAAAGATAAAAATTAGATTATTAACTTTTAAAAATTATAAAATAATGAAAAATATATATATAAAATATTGTGCAATAGCAATTTTAACTATATTTGGTTTCAGTTCATGCCTCGATGAAGAAGGCGTATTCAAAGATAACGGCTCAAGTGGAATTGTAGAACTGGCTCTTCCTGCAAGAACAACATCTACTCCTTTTGCCGTAAAAGTTCAAACTATTGAAGTTCAAGATGTAATTGAACTTCCGGTTGAAGTAAATTATACAGGAGTAAATCCTGCGCCACAGGATATTGAAGTAGAATTGGCAATTGTTGACGCTGCTGTTGCAATTTACGACCCAAGCGGAGAAACACTTGCGTTACCCTCAAGTAATTACGAACTGCCTACATCCAATGTAATTATTATTCCAAAGGGACAGAAAAAAGCCACTTACATTATAAAATTGAAACCTAAAACTTTTGATTTAACAAAATTGTATGTTTTGGCAGTTAAAATAGTAAGGGCATCTTCGGGTACTATCAGCGGAAATTATTCAACGGGAATTTACAGCCTGCCTGTAAAAAGCCCGTGGCAAGGAACTTATACCGTTAATTACAGATGGTACAAAGGAGGTGGTTATGGTACGGCTGATGAAACGTACACAGAAGTAGGCGTAACTCTTACTACATACGCTCCGGGAGTGCTTGAAGCCAGATATTTAGCTTATTGGTTCAATGGCTATACCCGTTATACCATATATCCTACCAGTGTTGGCGTTTTGGCGTATAGCGGGGCAGTATTGAATACAGGTATAATTGATAGTGAAGTTGATACCAACACTTTAACTTTCCGCGTAAGATACTGGTTTGTATCGCCTACCGGTTACGAAGTAGAAGAAACTTACACAAGAACAGGAGATTAATGACCCATTAGTAGAAAATTCAATATAGTAAATTGTTAAGCGGCATTTGTAATGCCGCTTTCTTTATTACTATAGTTTGGTGTAGCATTTTTATCCGTTCCGCAGGATTTTTAATTCTATTTGATAAGATTCAAAATAAAAATGTAATTTTGCGATAAAAAAGATAATGAACATTTTTCGGATTATAAATCCGAATGAGCGAGATTATTAGGGACAATAAAAGGACTGTTTATGACATTAGGGCAATTCCCAATGTCCTAAAATGTCCCTAAAAGTCCCAAGAAAAAAACCGTTAAGCGGCATTTGTAATGCTACTTGGGAACAAAAAACAATTTATAATTGTATAAATGATAAAGTCTGAACCTTGATTTTTGTAGGATTTACAGGATTATCAAGATTATTTTGTATTTTTAATTTAATCCTGTTTATCTTTGTAATCTTATTAAAATCGTGGTTCAAGACATAATAAAGTAAATGAAAAATATAAAACAATATGAGAACAACAGAATATGTATCGGATTGCAAAGCCGATAATGTTAAAAAAGCGGCATTGCAAATGCCGCTTAACAGGGGAATTTTCATTTAAAAACGCATATTATGGTTATATTAAAGCAAAATGGTAAAAAACGGCTGCCTATTATTTTTTATATATTTTTGATTGGTGCAGCAATGAATCTCTTATGGTGGAATTATACATCTTCTTTTTACAAAATATCGGAAAACGTAATCGGAGAGAACGTTACGAGAATAGTTTATACTATTTCTTTTATTTGCAGTTATCCAATAGAATGGGCAACAACATTGTTTGCCATAGTCTATTATTTTATTACAAAGAAAAAAATATTTGGTTTTTTGTGGATGATTATTCTTTGCATATTTTTATTTCTATTGCCATTTATAGTATTTATTGGTACTTGGACTGGTGGTATCGACCCCGCTTATCAGTATAGAATAAAATTTGAAAATTGTACTAACTGTATTCCAAGTGCAGATGTTGGTAATACTAACACTGATAAGGTTTTTGCTTATCCTGTGCATATAAGCGGTAGAGTTTATATCGACGGAGAATACGGTGAAGAAATGAGTGTTCACAATTCAGCAGATTCTTTGCTTTTTAGCACAATAGAAACAATAGACTTGTCGCCTTACCCCAATGGTATATATTGGATAAAAAAAGGAGGAAAAGCAATAAAAGTGCTTAAAGAATGAATCTATTACATGACAAAAATTAAAAGTTATTAATTACTGATTTTCATATTTATAAATGCAGCTTAACGGTTTTTTTCTTGGGACTTTTAGGGACATTTTAGGACATTGGGGATTGACCTAATGTCATAAACAGTCCTTTTATTGTCCCTAATAATCTCGCTCATACGG
>JAITOP010000208.1 GCA_031289895.1 Prevotellaceae bacterium | reverse complement strand
GAAGAAATAATGTCGCCTTATGTGATATTGCAGTTAATGTATCCCGACCTCTTTAATTTTATGGACATTGAGTTCTCGCTGATTGTTTATCCGTTTATGTCGGCTGACAGCATGGAGGTGTTTGTTAAAGAAAAGAGTAGTTTTCATAATATCATTAGCGGTGGGTGGGGCGGCAAGTTCGCGCTGAACTTATACTTTCACATTCCCGGGATCGGTCAGTGGGCTGTGTTTTCTACTTTCGCCTATGAGTTTTTTGAATCGCAGAAAGGGATTGCATATACCACCAAGCCCAACGCAACCCAGGAAACTCCTGCCGAGCCTGCAAAGAGAAAGAAAATTGGCAGCAACAGCTTTGCCATTTCTGTTGGCGTGGAGATAAAGCTATGAAAAAACCCGCTGCACTCTTGTGTTTGATGATAAGTTATATCTTACGTTTGTTGTTGCCTTATCTTATGCGCCGGTTTGTACAACGAGTGGAGAAACAATTTACCGAACAATTTAATAATACAGCAAAGCAAAAACAAGCAAAACGCGAAGGTCAGGTGAGTATTAATCAAACCGACAAAAAAGAGAAAAAAGTTGATAAAAACGTAGGCGATTATATAGATTTTGAAGAAGAAAAATAAATACATTTTAAAATTACAGATTTCATATCTGAAACTTAAATATTAATGTCATGAGTAAAACGTTAAAACGATTGCTATCGTACGCAAAACCATATAACAGATTTGTTCCTAAATATATTTTTGTAACAATTTTCGGACTAATTTTCAGCACAATAAATTTTCTTTTGATAATACCGCTGCTGAAAATAATTTTCGACACCGATGCTTACGACAATGTTAATGTTGTTGCTCATTCTTTTGAATTTTCGAAAGATTATTTTGTTGATACTTTCAGTTTGATGATGCATAATCTGGTGCAGACTTACGGCAGACTTACGACATTGGTATTGGTTTGTCTATTTGTATTTATAACTTCGTTTATCACAAATTTTTTCAGATACTGGCTGCAACGCATTCTTGCCTCGCTGCGAACGTATGTAATGCGAAATATGCGCAAAAACCTTTTCGAGCGAATCACACGAATGGATGTAGGATATTTTACCGAGCAACGCAAAGGAAATCTTTTGTCGTGCATGTCAAACGATATTACCGAAGTGCAAAATACCATTGTAACATCGTTTCAGGTTATTTTCAAAGACCCTGTTTACATTGTCGGCTATATGGCAGTTTTGTTTATGATGTCGTATCAGCTTACTCTTATTTCTGTTTTGGCATTGCCGTTGCTGGCGTTTTCCATAAGCCGTCTTGCTCGCCGACTGAAACGAAAAGCCGCCGAAGCGCAGGAACTGCAAGGCGATATTTTGAGTACGATGGAAGAAACAATTTCGGGAATCAGAATTATAAAAGCGTTTAACGCGCAAAAACATCAAAATAAACAATTTGACGACCTTAACGAACAACATCGCAAAGTAACAAAAAAAATGTTTTACCGTCAGGAATTATCAGGTCCATTATCCGAATTTTTAGGCGTATCGGTTGCTTCAATTGTTTTATTGGTTGGTGGAGTTTTTATTCTCAACGGCGAATTTGCTTTCGGAATAGAAACGCTTATCGCTTATTTCGGCTTGTTTTACAGCGTTCTTGTTCCGATAAAAGAAGTTTCGCGGGCATACAGCAGTTTTCAGCGGGGAACAGCCGCCGCCGACAGAATTTTTAAAATTATTGATACTCCCGCTTTAATAAAAAAATCGAAAAATCCAATATCTGTCAAAGAATTTAAAAATCAAATCGAATTTAAAAACGTATCGTTTAAATACGAAACCGAACCCGTACTTACCGATATAAATCTGATAATTCCCAAAGGAAAAATGTATGCGCTGGTAGGACATTCGGGCGCAGGAAAATCTACTATCGCCGACCTTATTCCGCGTTTTTACGATGTTACATCCGGCGAAATTATGATAGATGGCATTAACGTAAAAAATCTTGAACCTAAAGATTTAATTTCGCTGATGGGAATAGTTACGCAAGAGGCTATTTTATTTAACGATACAGTAATAAATAATATCGCCTACGGCATGGAAAATATCAACGAAAAGGATGTGATTGAAGCCGCAAAAATTGCCAACGCACACGAATTTATTGCCAATCTTGAAAGCGGTTATCACACAAATATCGGCGACAGAGGCGGAAAACTTTCGGGCGGACAACGGCAACGATTGGCTATAGCCCGCGCCGTACTTAAAAATCCACCGATACTTATTTTAGACGAAGCCACGTCGGCACTCGACACCGAATCAGAACGACTTGTGCAGGATGCTTTGATAAAATTGATGAAAAACCGCACGTCCGTTGTAATTGCGCACCGCCTGTCAACCATTCGCAATGCCGACCAAATAATTGTGCTTGATTCCGGAAAAATTGCAGAACGCGGAACTCACGACGAACTTACCGACAAAAACGGCATCTATAAACATCTTTGCGATTTGCAGTTGTTGAATAAATGAGTCGTAAGTCGGCTAAATCTTTTTTTGAGGTGCTATTTCGTCTGAAAGACGTAATTTTCATAACCGCAAGTAAGCGACAGCGCAACCTGCGGCAATGCACAGCCCGGGCCTCTGCCTGTAAAGGCAGGACTTGTATTGCAAAAGTTCTGCCTTTACAGGCAGAGGTTGTTTTGGCTCACCCGCAAAAGTTGTGGAGACCCCATAATTTTTCAAATAATTTTTATCAAAAATATTGCTTACATTTGTAAAAAAAAATTACAAATATGAAAAACAACGAGCACGAACAAAAATTGTTAAAATATATTTTATC
>JAITOP010000194.1 GCA_031289895.1 Prevotellaceae bacterium | reverse complement strand
AAATTCAAATAGCGGATTTTTTTCTTTAAGCAGATGTTGCGGTATTTTGTTAATATCGCTATCAAGTCCAACGCACAAAAAACTTTGTTTTCGGCGTATTTGTTCAAATATTTGCTGACAATTCATAATTTTAATTTCAATATTTAAAGATTTAATATTTCACATTCTCACATTTCCATATTCTCACATTAATCAAATTTTTTATCTGGGTTCATATTTTTGATTTCTTAGCCATGGCGTAAATCCTGCTTGACAAATAGCATTTTTTATTCCGGCGGCATCGAATTTATTTGTTGCTCCTGCCGCCGAAACTACATTTTCTTCAATCATAATCGACCCCATATCGTTTGCGCCCGAATGTAGGGCAATTTGCGCAACGTTTTTGCCAACCGTAAGCCACGATGCCTGTATGTTGGTAATATTATTCAGCGCAATTCGGCTGATAGCAATTGTTCGTATATATTCATCGGTACTCACTGATTTATTGCGCGTTTCGCTGTCGAGTTTTGTTCCCGCAGTTTGCATAGTCCAGCAGATAAACGACAAAAATCCGTATGTGTTTTGCGGTTTTTCGGCTTGCAAATTTCTTATTTTTATAAGATGTTCAATTCGCTCTTCCAACGTTTCGATATGTCCGAAAACCATTGTTGCAGACGTTGGCAAATTAAGTTTATGTGCCTCACGCATAACGTCAAACCACGCTTGCGAATCGGGTTTTGCCGGCGATAATTGTTTTCGCACACGATTACACAAAATTTCTGCACCCGCTCCCGGAAGACTGTCTAAACCGCTGTCAATAAGATTTTCTAAAATTTCACGATAAGATTTTTTTTCTAATCGTGCAATATGAGCAATTTCGGGCGGTCCAAGAGCATGAAGTTTTATGTCGGGATAGCGTTTTTTTAATTCTTCAAAAAGATTTTTATAAAAACTTAAACCATACTTCGGATGTAATCCGCCTTGCAGCAAAAGCTGGTCGCCGTTGAGTTTTATAAGTTCTTCAATTTTAATGCAATATTCTTCAATTGTTGTTGTGTACGATTTTTCGGTTTCGTGCGGCTTGCAATGAAAATTACAAAATCGGCATCCCGAAATACAAACGTTTGTAATATTCACATTTCTATCTATTTGCCAGCTTACACCGTTTGTGGGAACATGAATTTGCCGCAGTTCGTTTGCAACAAACATTAATTCGCTTGTAGGCGTAAACGTGTACAAATGCAGCAATTCCTTTGCCGACAAAGGTTGCAAACATATTGCTTTTTGAAAAATTTTATCAACGGCTGTCATTAAAATATTCGATTATTCTTCAGCATAAAGTTTTACGATATTCAAAATCACTTCGGCTGCTTTTTCCATCGATTCGAGGGCAACAAATTCGTATTTTCCGTGAAAATTATGACCTCCTGCAAAAATATTCGGGCAAGGCAAATCCATAAACGACAATCGCGCGCCGTCTGTTCCGCCGCGAATTGGTCGCACAATTGGTTCTACTTTTGCCTGTTTCATTGCGTTAAATGCAGTTTCAACAATATGATAATGAGGCTCAACCATTTCGCGCATATTATAATATTGGTCTTTCAGTTCCAACACCAACACATCTTTTCCGTAGCGTTTATTCAAAAAATCGACACATCTTTTAATTGTTTCCTTTTTATGTTCAAATTTTTCGCGGTTGTGGTCGCGTATAATGTATTGTATTGATGCTTGTTCCACGTTTCCATCGAAATGTACAACATGAAAAAAGCCGTCGTAATTTTCGGTAAATTCGGGACGTTCATTTATGGGCAACAGCGCATTAAGTTCCATAGCAACAAGAATTGAATTTATCATTTTTCCTTTTGCATAGCCCGGATGAATGTTGTTGCCGTGTATTTTGATTTTTGCCGAAGCGGCATTAAAATTTTCGTATTCCAATTCGCCAAGAGCGCCGCCATCCATAGTGTAGGCGTAATCAGCACCGAATTTTTTCACATCAAATTTATCAACTCCGCGACCTATTTCTTCGTCGGGCGTAAATCCGATTTTTATTGTGCCGTGTTCAATTTCGGGGTGATTCATAATATGTTCGGCGGCAGTCATAATTTCGGCAATTCCTGCTTTGTCATCTGCGCCGAGCAATGTTGTGCCATCGGTTGTAATCAGCGTTTTACCTTTGAAATCAGCCAGTTCGGGGAAGTCGTTAAGCGTAAGATTTATTTTTTTCTCTTTGTTAAGAACAATATCTTTGCCGTTGTAATTTTCGATAATTTGCGGTTTTACATTTGCTCCGCTCAAATCAGGCGAGGTGTCAACATGAGCAATGAAGCCGATTACAGGCGTTTTCTTTTTGATATTTGACGGAATTGTTGCCATCACATAACCATGTTCGTCGAGAGCGGCATCGTTTATTCCCATTGCTTTAAGTTCGTTCACCAGCAATTTCGAAAGCGTCAGTTGCTTTGCCGTGCTTGGCTGCGTGGCACTGTTTTCGTCCGATTGCGTATCAATAGCAACGTAACGCAAAAATTTATTTAGTACAGTTTTTTTCATCGTTTTTATTTTTTTATGATTTGATTTTTAAAATTATATCATGCAAAGATAAAAATAAATTTGCTAATGTGATTAATTTGGGAATGTGATTAATTTGGGAATGTGATTAATTTGGGAATGGGTTAATGTTTTTTTGTTTTTGAAAATTAAAAAATGCGCCTGAATTTTCGGGCGCATTTTACAAAGATGATTTATAGTATTTTACAATTTGTACATAACTCCAAACCTAATTCCTTTTTCTGTTATTTTTTCATTATTTGGTTTTTCTGAAAAAGACAATACTGAATAATGATATTTAATATACGGATTACAAAAAACAGAAACATTAAAGTTAAAATCATATTTTGCGGCTATTCCTACAATTGCTCCAATACCTGTTTTTTTATGTATTGGTGAATCCGAAGAAACAATAGCATCAAATACAAAACCGCCGTTAATAAAGAAATAATCTAAAAAATTTATACGTGCTGTTACGGGTATGTTCAAAACAGTAAAATTTTCTTTGCTGTTTTTGTTAGCTATGAGAGTTCCGTTTTCATTTAAATATGTTGTTGCTGTTATATTATGTTTAGAATATTCTATACCTGTTTCTATTTCTACCCATTTATATTTATTTAAGCCCAATGTGTAATTTATCCCCAAAGTATAAAAATCGTTAGCATTGAAACTCACAAAATCAGCCTTTAATTCACTAAGATAATATATATTATCATGCCCCAAGGCAGAAAATGTTATCCCTATTTTTGAAGTATATTTTTTTTCAATATTTTCCTGACCTGTCAAAATAGATATTGACAAAAAACATAAAGTAATTGTTATTAATATTTTTTTCATGACTTTTTATTTTTTTATTAATGATAAATTGTTTAAGAATATAATCATATTCTATTCAGCATTAGGATAAATACGGTTGAATTTATTTTTAGCATTTTTATTTTTTGCTTAGCGAAATATTATATCCCAATATTATTGTCCAATTTTTATTTACTACTTTATTGTATTTATTTACACCATTATCTTGTTCATAATATTCTCCTTCTGATTTTATAGCACCTACTTCATACCCTGCCCCTACATATACATTATACAAGGTAGCTCCAATGCCAAATTTAAATCCCAAATCAATTTTATTGAATCCTTTGCTGCTAAATGATTTTATAATTTCATTGTGGTATCCTATTCCTCCATCTTCAATAGTACCATTAATAGATTTGGTTTTTCCTCCCACTCCATAAGCAACATATAATCCTGCAAATGATTCTATTCTTATTTTTGAATTAACATTAAAATGATAATTAAGTAAAATTGGAATTTGTAAATAAGACAAATTAGTTTTAGAAAAATCATATAATTCTTCTTCTATTGGATTTGGTCCTTGTATTGTGTATTTAGCATAAACATTTTGGGTAAAACCTTTATTCGACAGATATAAACCTGTTTCAAGATACAAAGGCGTTGACGCGGTAAGTAAACGTTGGTATGCAAAGCCGTAACTAAAACCTTTTCTGCTTCCGGTAGTATAATAGTAACGATATTGGTCATATTGCCAAATAGACGAAAAATTTAACCCTGCTCTAATACCAAAAATATTCTTTGGTAATTCCTGCGCTGTTATTATTGAAGAAACAACAACACAAAATAATATAATTAAATATTTTTTCATAAACTTAATGTTTTGTTGTTATTATTTGGTTGTTTAAAATTATCATCATATTTTATTCAGCATTAGGATAGATACGATTGAATTTATCTTTAACATTTTTATTTTTGCTTAATGTAAAACTATAACCTAACATTATTGCGAAGTTTTTATTTTTCACATTATCCCTATGTGCATAATAGTCTGCTGTTCCTATATCTAATAAGCCAAATTCATATTCTATACTTGCATGTACACCATAAAATGTTGCGCCAATACCAAATTTAAGTCCCATATCAAATTTTTTAAACCCTTTATTTCCAAAAGAATTTACAACGTCACGAGGAGTAAAAGGACCTCCTACTGGAGGTTCAGATATTATAAGTTTTGTTTTTCCATCAATACCATAAGCAGTATATAGCCCAGCAAAAGGTTCAATAGTAATCTTATCGGTAGCAGCAAAATGATAATTAAATAAAAACGGAACTTGAAGATACCACAAATTGGTTTTATATTTGTCATACGTGTCATTATGTGTCATATAATACTCTTGTTCAAATCCTTTGTCGCTTACGTATAAGCCTATCTCTAAGTACCAATTCTTTGAATAATTAAGTAAGCGTTGATATGATAACCCAAAATTTAAAATGTTGATTTTCGTTTTTGTACGATAATTATCTTTAACGTATTGGAACGAGATGTTGCCTGTTGAAAAAGATGAGGATGAAAAATTTATACCTGTACGAATACCAAAAATATTCTTTGGTAATTCCTGTGCTTGAATTATAGAAAAAACAAAAAAGGCAACTATTGTTAAATAATATTTTTTCATGTCTTTTTAATGTTTTGTTATAATTATTTTATTGTTATAATTATAGTTTGTACTTGCACTATAACTCCCTGAATCCGAAATTTTTCTTGTTGCAAATGCTCCGCTAACAAAATATCCATTACCATATCCACTCCAACCCCAATTACAATGAACTAAATTCTGATATTCATAGTATGTTGACAATTCATACGTTACAGTTCGTCTTTGAGTTAGATATCCATCTATAACCCAAGCATGACCACTATCTGAAGTTGAACTTTCTGCTCCGCTTGCATAAATCAGTTTATCCTGATTTAGGGCAGTAATAATATCATTGATAGAATAATTTTGTACTGAACTGCTTGTATATCCTCTGTTAACTAAATAACTTCGTGCATTACTATCATAAGCTCCGCTACCTGAACTTGATGAATAGTCCATATTAACCCCCAGACCAATATCATTATAACATAGATAGGCAAGATAAGTACTTGCATTGGTATAATAACTATAATTTGGATAGCTCATGTGTTGTTTCATTGTTGTCCAATTATAAGTAAAGGTAACACCATTCTTGGTATGGTTTGTAGGATACTGGTAATACGAGAATATTTGTGCAATAGCAGTCGCTACACAACCGGCAATTCCATTTGGGCAATTATTTCCATAAGGGTTAGTTTGGTCCCACCTTACGGTTAATTTTTCCGGAACATATTGATAATTCTCCCAACTTCCATAATAATAAACTCCTGTAATTGTGTCAAAAAAAGTAGGACAGGTAGGACAATTGATAGGTGGAGCACCATCCATATATATTTCAAGTCCTTCCATAAAATTTGCAAATCCAGGGTTGTCAATACTATCACCCGAATAGTAATTACCGTTTTCAGTAATACATAAAACAGGCTCAAATCTAATGTCGGCAGAGGCAAAGGCAAAGCCTTGTTCGTTGTCAAAATTAATTACGTAATACAGAGTATCAATTGTAGAATTTGAATTAGCGCCTGCGCTCATAAGCATTAAACCGTTACCGTTAGACTTGTTTGTTATCACATTAACATCTTTTACTGTGCGGTGTTGTTTTGC
>JAITOP010000153.1 GCA_031289895.1 Prevotellaceae bacterium | reverse complement strand
GCTGCGGTTTGTGTGGGTGCGGCAAAAATATAATCTAACGCCAATATAGAGGCATTAGGATAATTTACTCCACCTACAACAGCGGTTTCTGTTTCAATACCAGACGTTAATGGTGCTGAAAGGTCGATAGTTACGGAAGTGTTAACAGCACCTGTTTGTGCGTTGAATCCTGCGGGAAAATCAGTTGTTCCTGTGTATTCAATTTTTGATTTTAAAATAGGTGTGGTGCTTAGATAGCCATCAACAACATCAAGCGAAACCAAACGGAACTTACCAAATGGGCGATAAAGAGTTACAGCACCTATCTGGCTTGTAGTTCTAAGGTCAACAGATTTTACTGCATAAAAAGCATCGCGGGCTTCGTCCGAAACGTTATATGCAGGTGCAAGTGCATCTTGTCGTAATAGAATGTCTGTAAGACCTTTGTCCAATGTTGGGTCTGCTATTAATTGAGCATCTGTGTATCCATCATTTGTTTTGTAATACAAGTCGCCTGCTCCTGCTCCTGAAACAGGTGCGGTAACAGATGCATCAACAAAATCAGCCCAAAAAACGAAATCGTATTCCAGAGCCAACAGTCGGGCTGTGAAATCTACGCTTGTACCTGTAAAATTGTTTTGAACAATTCGATAGCCGCGATAAGCTAATCGCGGTGGAGATTCTTTTGTCCACGCTTCGAGAATGTAGCGGAGATTGTAATAGGTTGAACTAACGTTTGTTGCTCCACCATTGTGAGAGGCATAAGTTGTAATGCCGTGAGGAATAGCTGTTTTTACTGTGAAATCCACCATTCCCTGATTGTATGAGTTTTTCATGTCATCTGCTGTGCATGAACTCATCATGATTGTAATTGCGGCTATCAATAGCCAATTAAATTTTTTTATCATATAAGTTAAAAATTTTGCGGGTTGCCCCCATTAATATTATAAAAATTTGTTTAAAAAATATTCGTTATTTACAGATTTATAATTATTTCTTCTCCAAAACCGTCATCTATTCCTATGCCTCCGTCGTTTATGTTTTTTGTTAGAAATTCGCCTCGTATTATTGTCATTTTATTGCGTTTCAAATTTATATTCAATCCGTTTATTGTGTTTATATGTTCGTTATCTGCCGATAATATTTCAAAATTGACCGAATAAAATGTGTCATCGTCAACAAAAACAATGTCGGAGGCGATAATCGCTTCTTTTTGAGGTATTAACTCGGTAATATTGTATGTGTAATTTATGCCTGTTTTGAAGTTGTCGGGACGATGTAAAAATGCGTTATATCCGACAGGTAAAAACAAATTATATACGAGCAGCGTGCTTGCAGGCATAATCGAAGAGTACGACAAGGGTTGATGATATGTAATGTATTGTTCGATATCGGTGGTGATAATGCGGTAAACGGCAAACGGTCGTTTCACCGGCACTACAATATCGCGGTGTACAAATCGTTGTCGGTCGTATTCAACTAAATTCATATCAATTATTCCCGTAAATGCGTCTTTTGTTGTGTTGTAGCCATAAGTTCGTCCGTTGGCTTGCTCAATAATTGATATGTTTTGCAGGTCGGCAGTGTTGTAATATTTATCGCTATTGGTTTGTTTATCAACAAAATCAATCCATGCAATAACTTTGTAATCTTTTGCCGGCAGCGATAATTTTTCTTCTACTCTGTATGTTCCTCTGTTTATAATGCTGCCTTCGGTTTTCACAATATGTTTTACTCTGTTGCTTACGCTGCTTGTTCTTTCGGGGTCGGTTTCGTATATGTCTATTATGTAGCGAATGTCATAATCGCCGTTAAGCATCTCAGCATAAGTCTGATATATTGTGTCAGAATCCATATTCATATCTATATCTATCAATAAATTTATGTTTATCAAATACGGATTATATGCGTTTTCGTCGGGAAATTCGTGTACTGTATCACAGCGCGAAAACGCTAAGCAGCAAACAATTGTACAAAATAATAATTTTATATATTTTATCGTATTAATCATGATTTTTATTTTTTAACTTGTAAGATAATGTTATACCGGCTTTTGTAAGTCCCCAGTAATTTTTTGTTTTTGTTTGGTGTTCGGCGCCATTGCTCACATTGTAGAAAACATCATAGTTCAAATGCGCATAACCAATGCCAAGAGTAAATTCAAAATTCCATTTTTCGTTGCTGTATAAAGCATATCCGTAACTAAACCCGAATCCGAAAAGAGGCGTATTTCCGTTTTTATCCTGATACCTGTTGTTTTTGTTGAGGGCGACATTGTAATATGCTAAGTGTGTGTGAAATCCGAAAAAATGTCCGGCTAATTGTGTGTTCAGCCACCATCTTAATTCCGGTTGTATGCTTAATGTTCGCAACTTATACGTGCGGCTGATGGTGTATGGCGAATATGTAACTGGAATGTCAACAGAAAATTTATTTTTGAACGAATATTCCACGCCAATATTTGTTATGCCGGCAGCTAAATTCAAAAGATTGACTTTTATAAGCCATCGTTTATTGTTGTCGGAAATATCTATTTTAAATTCCGAATAAGATGTGTCAACTGCGGCTGTGTTTTCGTCAGCCGTAGTTATTGCGTTGGCAACATTGGTAGTGTCAGTAGGGCTTCCCTGTGCAAATGCTGAAAACTGAAGAACTAAGCACGCACAAAAAACCGTTAAAAATATCCTCATATATTTTAGTTTTACGTTAGCTTTGTATTATTATTGTACTTATTATATTATTATTTGTATCATTTATTTATTCATTATTCATATTATCACATTTATCACATTATTTATATTATTCTTTTGTATTGTTCACATTATCATATTATTCACATTATTTATATCATCACATTATTTGCATTATCATATTATCACATTATTCTCATTATCATATTATTCGCATTGTTTATTGCATCATTTGTCTTATAATTTACATTATGTTAAGTTTTAAACATGGTCATATCAATGATATAAGTGTTTTGAGGTAGTAAAAATCGATGGGGTTGAATTTGTAACATTCAGAAAAACAACTTACATTTGTCGCCAAACTTAACATAATGTAAATTATAGGACAAAAAAAAATAAAGGAAGTGTTAAAAAACAGGATTTAATAAGAAAAATTGGAGTGTAAATGTATAAATAAGTTTTTAAAGTTAGAAAGTTTTTAAAGTTAGAAAGTTTAGAAAGTTTAGAAAGTTCGTAAAGATATAAAATTTTTAAATGTAAAGTTATAAAGTTGAAAGTTTTTATTATCCATAGTTCTTAATTTTTAATTCAGTTACCCCTAAATCCCCTAAAGGGGACTTTTTCTGCATTGCCTAAATTTTCCGCACTGCCCAAACTCCCCCTTTAGGGGGCTGGGGGGTAATTCTTAATTCTTAATTTTTAATTCTTAATTAATTTCTACACGTCGTGCGGGAGAGCGATTGCAATTCTATTTTACTTTTGTGCTCCGCACTTTTGGCTTGCGTTCTTTATCCCCGCATTCCGCTACGCTACATACGGGGTTATGCACATTTCGTCCTTCGGACTTTTTCGCTATTCAACAAAATCGTAATTCGTAATTCGTAATTGATTAAATTATTCCAATGGTCCGTATTTACTCAACTGATATTCGGCTTTTAAAATCTCAATAACTTCCTTTACGCTACGTATTTTTTCTGACAAATAGGCATTCGTTCCTGCAAATGCGTATCCTTTTTTCATGTTGCCTTTTGCTGCGTTATACAGGGCTTTGATTATGCAGTACGGACTTTTCTCGTAATTGCAGGTTTTGATACAGTGGAAAGGGCAACTTTTCGGTTTTTCCGACCCGCTGTTAACTTTGCGGATAAATTCGCCATCAATTGCTCTACCCGGCATTCCTACAGGACTTTCGATAATCATCATGTCTTTTTCGGACGAATTGATATAAACCTGTTTAAACTCGTCGGATGCATCACATTCCTCTGTCGGGACAAATATGCTTCCCATTTGCACTGCTGTTGCTCCGAGTGATATAAACCGTGAAATATCTTCTCCGGTAGAGATACCGCCGGCTGCAATCACCGGAATATTTTTCTCGCTCGAATAACTTTTTGCTACCGACACAACTTCGGGTATAATTTCTTCCAACGCATAATGCGAATCGTCTATTTGTTCTTTTTTGAAACCGAGATGTCCGCCTGCCTTCGGTCCTTCAACAACTATACCATCAGGCAAATAATTGTATTTGGTTTTCCATTTATCGCACAATAAGCGTGCTGCCCGCGACGACGATACTATTGGTACAAGACAAGTGCAGCTTTCATCGTTAAGATACGAGGGCAAATCAAGAGGCAAACCTGCTCCGGCAAAAATGACATCTGCTTTTTCGGCAATAGCGGTTTTTACCATATCCGAAAAGTTTGATAATGCTACCATTATATTTACGCCTATAGTGCCTTTTGTTTTCTCTCTTGCCTTGCGTATTTCTTCCTTTAATCCCCAGATGCAGTCTTTCAGATAATCGCGTGGAGTTTGCTTATACAACAAACCTAATCCTGCACAGGATATTACACCAATGCCTCCCTCGTTGGCAACCGATGAGGCAAGTCCCGACAACGATATTCCTACTCCCATACCTCCCTGTATAATAGGGAGTTTAATCTCTTTGTTTCCGATAAAAAATGATTTCATTACCATATAACATAAATTGTTGTGGATTCCGTGATACACGAATATCCTGATTAATTTGACTTATCCTGAATAAGAAAGTTGAAAGCATTTTTCATCGAAAATTTAGCCTTGACTTTATTATTTAACCGCCAAAAGTAATAAAAATAATTAAGAATTAATTAGTTGATAAAAATCTTTATAACTTTCTAACTTCAAAAAACCCGAGCGGAAAACGAGGTTCGAACTCGCGACCTGCGGCTTGGGAAGCCGCCGCTCTGCCAACTGAGCTATTTCCGCAATTAAAATGATTATATTATGATTTTTTTTGCTCTTCAATCATTTTCAGTATTGATTTAAATATCAGCAATCCGTCGGTGTTGCTCAGATTTTCGTCGGCGGCACGTTCGGGATGCGGCATCATTCCGTAAACATTTTTTGCTGCATTGCATATTCCTGCTATATTTTCGAGCGAACCGTTGGGATTAAATTCTTCCGAAATTTTTCCATCTTCGCTGCAATATCTGAAAATAATTTGTCCGTTATTATTCAATTCGGCAAGTGTTTGTTCATCGGCAAAATAGCGACCTTCGCCGTGTGCTATTGGAATTTTCAACGCTTTTTTCTTATCTAAAAAATGTGTGGGATAAGCATTTTTTCCATCGGGAAGAATGTATGTATTTTTGCAAATAAATTTTTGATTATTGTTGTGCAGCAACGCTCCGGGCAATAACTGCGCCTCGCACAAAATCTGAAAACCGTTGCATACGCCAAACACAAATCCGCCGTTGTTTGCAAATTCTATTACCTTATTCATAATCGGCGAAAACCTTGCCAGCGCGCCCGAACGCAAATAATCGCCATACGAAAATCCGCCCGGCAGCAATATGCCGTCAACATCTTGTAAATCGGTATCTTTGTGCCAGAGTTGTACAACTTCTTGGTTAAGAATATCGCGCATTACGTAAATCATATCATGGTCGCAATTCGACCCGGGAAAAATAACTACACCAAATTTCATATCTTAAAATATTTGCGCAAAGTTAAGAAAAATATTGCGATTACCGATAATGATATTCTCTTTCGAAATAATATTGGCGCGTGCGTTCGTAATTGGAATTTAATTTATATGTTATTTTTTTTGTCCAGTTGTTGCGGGCATCGTTTTCGTATTCGTAGTCATCTCCCGTTTTTACTTCCCACCACCAATCATAGCTGTCAGCATTAGTATCGGATATTTCTGTTTCGTCTGCTTCTTCTTCGGATGCATCGTCTGATTCATTTTCAACAATTTCAACAGGTTCGGCATATTTTTTTTCGAAATCTACACTTTGGGTAAGATTTCTGTAATTATCATACGCATAAGTTGTTCTCGAAATAACATTACCTTCGGCATCAAGAGTTTCTTTTTCGTAATAATCGTCGTATTTATCGTAGTCAGAATAACGTATTTGCTTATCAAATATCATTGTTTTGCTTTGATATTTATTTGAAGTGTACAGAATTAAATTTCCATTATCATAAGTGTAAAATTCTTTTTGCGCAAGCGAGCCGCCACCCCAGTATTTTTGCCGTTCGCTAAGTTTATTATCTTCATATAAATGCACATATTTTAACGACAGAGTTCCATCGCTTTTATACCAATCTTCGTCCTGCAACAAGCCCGAATCTTTGTAATACGAGTATTCGATTTTTTCTTTCATTTTTTCGTCTTTCCCGAATTTTTCTTTGGATATAAGTTTGTTGCTTGCGTTGTACGTGTAAACAATGCGTTCGGTTAAATCGTCTCCCTTAAAAATCTCTTCGGTAAGCGGTTGATGCGAAGTGTTGTAAGTGAGTTTTCGCTGACTTGTAATTTTGTTTTCCGAAGTGTAATGAATTTCTTCAGTCAAAAAACCGGCGTTGTCAAAAACTTTCAGAAAGTCGTGCTGCTCCCAATTTTGCAACTTTCCTTTTTCCATTCTGCCGAATTTTTCGAGACACCAATATACTCTTTGCCTCACCGAATCGACCGAGCCGCTGATGCGTTCTTTTTTCAAATCATTATCGACTTGTGCCGTTGCTGCCGCTTGATTTGATTCATTTGAATTTTGTTTTTTACCGCCTCCGCACGAAGCGAAAAATAAGCACGAAATAATCGTAACAAAAATTATTTTTTTCATAATAAAAAGATTTTAA
>JAITOP010000113.1 GCA_031289895.1 Prevotellaceae bacterium | reverse complement strand
TCTGGATTGCTTCACTTCGTTCGCAATGACGAAACACAGAATTAAACCGTGTTAAGTATAGATGTGAAATTAAGAGTTAAAAATTGAAAATTAAAAATTAAAAATTAAGAATTAAGAATGACCAACGACTAACGACCAACGACTAACGACTAACGACCAACGACTAACGACCAACGACCAACGACTAACGACCAAATACCAACGACCAAATACCAACGACCAAATACCAACGACCAAATACCAAATACCAAATACCCGTTTTTCGCAAGATGCTGTAAATTAACGGATAATATTGTACGCGGAAAAATATTTTCAAAAAAAATGAAATTTGATGTAATAAAATCGACTCAATTACGTTATATATATAAACGCACAAATAAAAATGAATACAAAACAATTTAACAATAAAATTCTGGAACTTGCCGACAATATTTACCGACTTGCAAAATCAATTCTGCGAGACGAGCATATTGCACAAGATGCTGTTCAGGATTTGAACTTAAAATTGTGGGAAAAACGAAACGAATTAGATAAAATTGAGAATATTAAAGGATTTGTGCTGAGGTCGATGCGAAATTTATGTCTTGATATGTTAAGACAAAAACATTTTGACGGCGAATTGTCGGAAAACTTGGAATACAACGAATTTGACCCGCACACGCAACTCGAAAAAAAAGATATGGCAACACAGGCTACGATATTAATAAACCGTTTGCCCGAATTGCAGCGAACAATAATAAGAATGAGAGATGTAGAAGGATTGGAACTTTACGAAATTGCCGAAATTACATTGCTTACAGAAAATGCTGTGCGCGTAAATCTCTCGCGGGCGCGGCAAAAAATAAGAGAACAATTAATAATAAATTAGTAAAAAAACAGATGAAATATCATGGAAACAATAAATAAACTTTTGAATTTATATTTTGCCGGCGAAACAACTATTGAGCAAGAACGCGAACTGAAAAATTATTTCGCTTCGACAAATGTTGCTGCCGAACACAAAGCGTATATACAACTTTTTGAAACATTTGCAGCCGAAAAATCAGAAAAATATCCGACACATTTACCCAAAATCAAAACGCAGTTTATACACAAAAAACAATTCATAATATCAATAATATCAACAGCGGCGGCGGCAAGCGTTTTATTGTTGCTTACGATTTTTATGCCCAAAACCGAAGAAAATTATATAGTGATAAACGGAATACGTATTGACGACAGCCAGCTGGCATTGCAAACAGCACGTTCAAAAATCATTGAAATATCAGAAATTATTGAAACACGAATGAAACCCGTAAAAAACATAAACAAAATAAACGAAAGTCTGAAACCCTTGCAAAAATTAGAAGACTTGAACAAAACAATACAACATACATTCGACAAATTAAACTTTAAATTATAAATAAATATTAAACAAAAAAAGATTATGAAAAAATTAACAATTTTAGTCGTAGCATTACTGACAATGGTAATCACGGCGCAGGCACAGGAAATTCAAAAATTATTCGACAAGTACTCGAATGATGAACGATTTACTTACGTATCAATTGGAAGTGGAGTAATGGGATTGGCGTCGGTTTTTAATAAAGGAAAAACCGAAGGAGCAACAAAAGATTTAATTTCAAAAATTACAGGATTGAAAATATTATCGTTAGAACACGAACAAGGCACTACCGAAACCAACAAAAAATTATTTAAATCAATAAGCGATGATTTTAATAGCATTATAACAAAAGCTGCGAAAGAAACCCTTGTTGAAATACGAGACAAAGGCGAAGGGATGAACATATATCTTATTGATGATGGAATAATTATGTTTTCAAAAGATGGAAATGAATTAACTCTGATTTGGATTAGCGGAGATATTAAAAAAAGCGACATGGAAACGTTGATGTCATCTATAAATATTAAACATTAAAACATTTGGCATTTTAATTACAAAACCGACTTTGCGCAAGTCGGTTTTTTTTTGCTTAGAGATGAACAATAAACAAATTATAAAAGATGACAAAAAATCCCGATGGGCTTGTATGTTGGTGGAAAAGTACAAATCCCCCCATTGTTCGACCCCATGCGGGGTGGGCTGGCATGAATCGAATGATGTCTTTTCACTATTTTTAGTATCTCAAATTTTTGAGTAATTGATGTTCAGTGATTTAATCATCAATAAATTCATATCAGGGTGGTATAAAATATGTTAAAAAAGACGATTCTTGCCACCCCACCCTACGGGATTTTTTTGTCTCTGTTATAATTTGTTTATTTGTCATATCTGAAACAACTTATTTAAAAAACCATGCAATTTTCTAATATTTTTTATACTTTTGTTTCATAATTTTTAAGGTGTGAAAAGAGCAAGGTCGTTAATATTTTTATTGCTTGCCGATATAATAATATTGGCACATGCGTTTGTGCCTCATTGCGAATACAATACAATGCCTATACCTTTGTCGGTTGTTGTTCATCATATTGAAAACGACAGCCATTGTTGCTCGGCGCAAGCGCAGCATCATTCGAGCGAAGAGGATGATGATTGCTTATTAACTCACCCTTATTTGAGAATAGAAGAAAATGAAATAACAGCTGCCGAGTTTATTTTACCTTATCATTTATTTTCGTTTATTGATGTCAACTCGCTGATTACAACCGCTGATTCGGGGTTTTTATCACTTCAATACAAACCTTATTTATTACATCATTATTGCACTTTTGCCGTTAAATCTATCGGATTAAGAGCGCCTCCCGTTTGCTGATTTTTGTTTGTTTTTATTTAGTCACATCGTCCGAAATTCATTTTTTTGGATGTTGATTATTAATCATTTATATCAAAATTTAGTAAAAAACATGAAATCATATAATTTAATATCAATGCTGATTTTTACAGTAATTGTAACAACAGCATGTCATAATCATAAAAATAGCGAATATGCACAGCATGACGAAAAATCGCGTGCTGACGAAATTGTGTTTACCAAAATGCAGCAACAAAAAACAGAATTTGAAACAGAAACT
>JAITOP010000251.1 GCA_031289895.1 Prevotellaceae bacterium | reverse complement strand
TTGGCATATTCGCGGGTTTTTTTACGAACCACATCAGGCTCGTCAATTCCTATTGTGTAGGTTGTGGGCGGAATTTTGTCGATATTCAATCCCCAGATTTTATACCAAGGTTGTCCCATAAGTTTGCCCACCAAATCGTGCAGTGCAATATCAACCGATGCTTTTGCGGCAGTATTATTTTCGGTGATGCCGTCAACATAGTTTAAAATATCGTCCATTTCGAAAGGGCTGCGAAACTGTTCGAGATTTACCCGTTGCAAAAATGCCATAACCGATGCCGCCGATTCGCCCAGATACTGAGGCATCGCCGCTTCGCCGTAGCCGGTTACTCCGTCGTATTCAATTTCTACTTGTACGCTTGGCGTCATCGTGCGCGAAAATGTGGCAACGGTGAAAGTGTATTTCAACTGTAAATCGACCGGACGAAACGAAAGTTTCATTTTTGCTGCGCCCGGAAGCGAGCGGCGTGGCGACGGATTTGCAAAAAGTTTTGCACCTGTACCTAAAAATAAACCTGTGCCTGCGGTTGCTAATGCCGCTGTTCTTAAAAAATTTCTTCTGCTCTGTTTCATGTTTTTTTATGATATTAAATTTTTATGATATGATATTTTTATTTTTGTTGTTGATAAAATTCGTTATTTTTTAATGATGACACTCCGTTTGTGTCGATATTTCCTATTATTCGCGATGCACGAACAAGACGGTTGGCATTGTACTTATCGTAATTTTCAGCCGCAGGGTCTAAACTGCCGATTTTTACCTGAGTGGCTTCGTGTATAAATTGTTTGTTGCCGATATAAATTGCAACATGCCCTATGCGCTCGCGTTTGCCGCCCTGTGCTTTGCTGCCGAAAAACAGCAAATCGCCTGTTTTCAGATTTTCAAAATTTTCGGTAATCTCAATCGTTTGCCCCGTCAGGCATTGCTGCGATGCGTCTCGCTGAAGAATAACTCCGTGCATAAAAAAAACTGTTTTTGAAAAACCGCTGCAATCCATAGCCTTCGCCGATGTTCCGCCCCAAAGATACGGCACGCCCATAAATCGTTTTCCGTAATTAATAATATTTTCGCCATCAAGATTTATGGAATTATACCATTCGTCTAACTTTTTCGATTGATTTTTTTCAACAAAAGCCGTTCTGCCGTCGGGATACGAAACTTTGTAATATTGTTCGGTTTCGTCATCAAGTTTAAGCATATTTCCAACAACCAAATCGGAAACCACTTCATTTGAATTTGGCTGTGCGTATGCAAAACCGTTGTTTTCGGTGAAAATAATTTTTTGCGCCGCGTTCCATTCGTTGATTTGTTGCTTGTTCATTCGCTTAATATTTCCGGCATACGTGTAGCCGATATATCCATCAGGAGTTTGCACCCGCAGCCAGCTGCCGTTTTGTAATATTTTTACAGGCATTCCGAGCAGTGCTTGCGTAGCCATTTCTGCTGCATAATCGCCGGACGTGCGCACGCTTGCCACCGAAAGTGTTACCACGCCGAACGTTTCATCGCCCAGACTTTTGTCGGGAAGAACAGTTATGCTGTCGGTTACATTTAGATTTAACGAATTTACGTTTTCGATAATTTTTTGTTTAGCATCGGCATTTGTTGTTACGCCTTTCAGCACAATTTTGCCTTCGTTATTTTTAACTTTCACATCAAAAATATTTACTCTGCGGTCGGGCGCAAACTGTTGCTGTGTTTGGGTTATCAAGTGTTGGATATTGATATTAACACTATCGGTGCTTTCAGCAATTTGCGATTTCGCTGTATTCGCAGTTTGTGAGCAGCTGCACATAATTGCAGCAACAAATACTAAGGGTAATACGATATTTTTCATAAAACTTGATTGTTTTTACATATCGCAAAAATACAAAATTTATTGAAATATAACAATAATTTTGATATTTTTTTAACATACGACTAAAAAAACACAAAATAAAAAAAAGAAAACCATCCCTCGCGTCTCACAATGGACAACATTTTATTATCCGTAGGTTGAAACCTACGGACAAAAAAAATTGTACATCAAAGTCCCGCAGGGACGGCATTATTAGACCCGATTATAATGTCGTCCCTGCGGAACTTTGATGGAATTGTTCTATAAAAAAACGCAGTTACGTGAACTGCGTTTAAAATATTTGATGCTAAACAGTAAGTGAAAATAAATAATTGTTTTTTCAAAAATGTTTATTTTTCATACTTAGTGTAAATTCTTTTTCTTTGCTGATTATTGTTGCTGTTATTATTATTGTTGTTGTTGTTACTGTAATTGCTGTTACTGTTATTATTATTACTGTTATTGTTATTATTGTAACTGCTGTAATTGCTGCCGTGATTATTATTTCTGTTGTTGCTGCTGTAATTGCTGTTAGTTCTCTTATAGTTGCTGTTATTATTATTGTTATTATTACTGTTGCTGTTACTGCTGCTGTTGGTTCTGCGGTAATTATTGTTGTTGTTATTATTGTTATTATTTCTGCCGCTGTTGTTGTTATTGTTAGTATAATTTCTTTTTTGCTGTGTACTTGTATCGGTTTTCACAAGTGCTTGCGTAGTAATTTTTCCGCTGCAAAGTTTTGTATCTTTATCAAGACTTATTGCGCCGCCCGAAAGAATATACAAATCTTTAATTATCACTTCATCTTTCACACTGTCTTTATTCCATGCTATGTACGATTTTTTTATTTGATTTGCTATTTGTATAATCATACATTGTTTTTTTTCGCCTTCTTCAAGTTTTTTTATGTAATTAATCATGTCCAATATGTACCGCCCGTAGTACGGCACGTTCAGAGGGTTAGCCCTGTACTGAAGTTTTTTCGGTTTATCCTGTAAAACAGATTTTTCGAGAATAGGGTAGGGCGAATCAATATCAATCTGAAAGTCTGAAATAACCTGAATGTGATCCCACAGTTTATGCCTGAAATCATTAACATCACGCAAGTGAGGATTAAGATTTCCCATAACAGATATTACTGCTCTTATTTGTCGGTTGCGGTCTTCTTTGCTTGGCAAAACTCTCACCCATTCAACCATTTTGTGTATATTACGACCATATTCTGGTAGTTGTAGTTTTTTTCGTTGTGTATTATAATCCATATTTAGGTAAAATTAAGTTGCAAAGGTAAAAAAAAAATTGTATTAAAAAAATAAATTAGTCAGAAGTCGTAAGTTAATTACGAATTAAAAATTACGAATTACGATTTTGTTGAAAAAAAATCTTTAAAAACTTTATAACTTTAAAATCTTTAAAATCTTTATTACTTACGACTTATGACTTACGACTTAAGACTAATTATCTGAAGTAATATTTCATTTTGCCAGCCTTTTGTTGTTTTTATCCATTGTTTTTTTATTCCTGCAATTTCAAAACCGACATTTTTAAGCATATTTATACTTTTCACATTATTTTCGTCAACATTACAATAAATTTGATGAAGTTGCAAAATATTAAAGCAATAATCAATTATCAAATTCAGCGAAGACGTTGCAAAACCTTGTTGGCGGTCGGTTTCGGCATAAATTAAAATTCCAAATGCTATACGCGAGTGCATTGGGTCGAAGTCGAACAAATCAACCGTTCCTATTGCGCGCTTGTTGTTTTTATCTTCGATAACCAATCGTAATTGCCCTGTTTCAAAAATATTTTTGTGCGAATTTTCAAGATATTGTTTAAGCACATAACGCGAATATGGCGCAATGGTATTGCTTACATTCCAGACATTTGTGTCGTTTTCCCAAGCATAAAGCAAGTCTAAATCTTCGGGTTCGAGCGGGCGCAAATGGATATTTTCGTTTTCTAAAAACATTGTTAAAAATTCTCTATTTCATCAACTTTTTTATAGAAGATGCCAATCGTTTAACGCCTTCGGTATTCATTTCTTCCGACATATACGAAAAGTTTATGCGCATTGTATTTTTTCCCGAACCATCGCAGAAAAACGAATTGCCAAGCACAAATGCTACATTTTCTTTTATCGCAATATCAAATAAATCTTTGGCATCCATATAATCGGGCAGCGTAATAAACAAAAACAATCCGCCTTCGGGACGTGTCCATTTAACGCCTTCGGGCATATATTTTTCAAATGCGGCAATCATTCCATCGCGTTTGCGGCGGTAGGCATCTGTTATTTTCGGAAGATTTTGGTCGAGATAACCTTTTTCTATAAATTTTGCTGCAATTTTTTGGTCAAGAACAGGAGAGCATAAATCAACTGATTGCTTTGCTGTTACAATTTTGTCAATTATTGTTTCATGAGCAATAACCCAGCCTATACGAAATCCGGGAACAAAGATTTTTGAAAACGTACCGAGCAAAATAACTCGTCCCGATTTATCCATCTCGAACATAGTTTTTATATGGTCGCCTTCAAAACGAACTTCGCGGTAAGGGCTGTCTTCGATAACCAAAACATCATATTTTTCGGCAATGTCAAGAACCATGCGGCGGTCGGCTTCGCTCATTGTAACTCCCGACGGATTTTGAAAATCGGGAATAGTGTAAATAAATTTTGGCGATTCGCCTAACATTTGCAAAACTTCCAACGTATTGTCGAGCGCAGCATCGTAGCGTATTCCAATCATGTTTGCTCCGTAAGCGTTAAATGCCTGCAACGCACCAAGATACGACGGTAATCCGCATACAACTTTATCGCCGCGATTCAGAAAAATTTTACTTACCAAATCAAGTCCTTGTTGCGATGCTGTTACTATTACAAGATTTTTTAATTCGATATTAAATCCTTGCTGATTATATCGTTCGACTAATAATTGGCGTAATTTAGAATCGCCTTCGGTTGCGCCGTATTGTAATGCTTTTGCTCCGTCTTCGCTCAATACTTCGCAAGCAACTTCTTTCAGTTGCTCAATCGGAAACAAATCGGGAGCGGGGAAACCACCTGCAAACGAAATAACATCAGGATTATTGGTGAATTTTAACAGTTCTCTGATTGCCGAACGTTTCATACTTTTTGCTGTCTTCGAAAATTTTTGTTCTACATTTTTCATACTAATAGAATATTAAATATTATTTATATTTAGGTACAAAATTATATTTTTTTTTCTAATTTTGTATTAAAATATATATTTTTTTATGAATCTTTTATTAAAAATTATAATTATCGCTATAATATTCTTAAAATCAAACGAATATATTATGGCTCAAACATCACAGTTTAAGGTGATGTTTTTCAATACCGAAAATTATTTTGATTCGTTTGATGACCCAAAAACGCTTGACGATGATTTTACGCCAACAGGTTCGTATCATTGGACGTGGAACAGATTTTTGGAAAAACGCGATGCTCTTGCGAAAATAATTATTGCTGTGGGCGAAGGTAAAATTCCTTCGATTGTTGGCTTGTGCGAAATTGAAAATCGCTTTGTGCTTAACCAACTTGTGAACGAAACGCCTTTGGCAAAATTCAATTATCGCATCGTTCACCGCGATTCGCCCGACACCAGAGGAATAGACGTTGCCTTGCTTTACAATCCAGCCGATTTTGAATTGTTATATCAAAATTTTTATCAGATTTCAAAAAGTTTTAAAACCCGCGAAATTCTTTATGCAAAAGGAATTTTTTGCGGCGCTGACACTTTGCATATTTTTGTAAATCATTTTCCATCGAAAAGGGGAGGAGCAAAGACGAGCGAACCTCGCCGAACTGCGGCTGCGATTGAGTTAAAGCGTTTGTGCGATTCTCTGCTTTCGATAAATAAAAATGCAAATATTTTGGCAATGGGCGATTTTAACGACACTCCAAACAGCGAACCAATAGTGAAAACGCTGCAAGCAAAAGATAATTTTGACGAAATAATCGAACACAATTTATATAATCTTGCAATGCCGTTGATGAAAAAAGGAGACGGAACAATTAAATATCAAGGTGTTTGGGAATTTATTGATTTAATGTTTGTGTCGGGAAATATGCTGAACGACGAAAATAAAATTAGTTGCAGTCAATCGGATTTTAATATCTTCAAAGCACCGTATTTATTCGAAAAAGACAATACTTTTGTTGGCGAAAAACCTAAGCGCACATACATAGGAATGAAATACAACGGCGGCATAAGCGACCATCTTCCTGTTTATATTCGACTGAAAATAAAAGTAGAAAGTTTTTAAAGTAGAAAGTTTTTAAAGATTTAAAATCAAAAAAAAAATCTGTGTAAATCTGTTCAATCTGCGTTATCTGTGTGCTTTATCAAATCAACAAATCAGCAAATCAACAAATAAACAAACATAAAAAAAGTTGCTAAATAATTAGCAACTTTTTCATCAAAATTATGTACAATAAAAATACCTTATCAAAAAGGTAAATCATCTATTTCTGTTTCGGGTTCTGTTTGCGCATCAATAAAATCGCCGGATGTTGGTGCGGGAGCATTCTGATGAACATTCACCGGTTGTTGCGGCGCAGCGGTGTTTTGCTGATTTGTATTTGCGCTTGCATCTGCAAGTTGCACTCTCCATGCAATCACAGATGTAAACCATTTTGCATTCCATTCGCGCGATTCTATATTTACACTTATTGTAAGCATATCGCCTAAGTTTAGTTTTTCGAGTTCAGTAATTTTATCGTTTCTAAACAATACACATATTTTTTTTGGATATTGTTCAACCGTTTCTATTATCGCATCTTGCCGTTTCCAGCTTCCGTAAGAGCTTTCACCTGATTGAATATCTAACTTTTGTATCAGTTTGCCTGTTATGTCGAGTGCCATTTTATTTTACAATTTTAATAAGTTCTACTTCAAAAATCAATGTTGAATAACCTTCAATAATAGTTCCGGGTACTGCTCTTTCGCCGTAAGCAAGATTATAAGGTACAAAAAGTTTTATTTTTCCGCCTTCTTTTACTTTCGGAATACCTTCTTTCCATCCTGCAATTACTCCTGAAAGAGGAAATTCTAACGGTTTGTTTTCGTTGTTCTTATATGATGAATCAAATTCGCGTCCATCAATAAGAGTACCTGCGTAGTGTGCCAAAACTTTATCGTCGGCGGTAGGATAATTTCCTGTTCCTTCTTCAATTATTTTATATTGAAGTCCGCTTTCGGTTGTAATTACACCATTTTCTTTGGCATTTTTTTCGAGAAATTCTTTTCCTTCGTTAATGTTTTTCTCACTTTTTTGGGTTTGTAAAGCGGTCATAAAATCCTGTAGTATCTGACGATTAGCCTGATAATCAATTTTGCCATCATCATTGTATGAATTTTTGAACCCTTCATTAAATTTTTCCACATCGAAACCTTCGATATTGTAATTTTTTAGAGTACTTGCAACGTCCACGCCAAACGCATACGATGCTGTCTGTACCGCCGAATTTTCCTGAGACGTTGCGCTTGTGTTTTTGTCGTTGTTTTTGTCTTTGTTATTGTTTTGTGCACACGATGTTGTTACAAAAAACAATGTTGCTACTGATAAAATTAAAATTTGTTTCATTTTCTTTTTGATTTTGATTTGTTATTATTAATTACTTTTTCTATTTCAATTTGATATATTAAAACCATGTTTGGCTTTATTTTTTGTGTTATAAACGGTTCTATAACTTTTCCGAATCCAAGCTCGCTCGGAATATATAAAATAAATTTTGCGCCTTCGCCAAACATTTGCAAACTTTCCCAAACGCCTTTTATAAAACGTTTTTCGTCAACATAATATGCTTTACTTTTATTTGCCTCTATTGTATCGCCGTCAATTTGAGTTATTGAAACGTTAAGATATACCGTATCGCTTATTTCTGCTTTTTTATCACTGCCTTGATTTATAACTTTATATTGCAATCCGCTTTCGGTTGTAACAACGCCTTCTTCGGTTTTATTTTTTTCGAGAAAGGCTTGCCCTTCTTTAAGTCGGTTTTCATTTTCAGTTTGTGCAAGTTTTTCTCGGTATCCGAATATATAATTGCTTGATTTCTCAATTCCAATTTGCAATGCAGTTGTATCGTTTTTCAGCATATCTTTTATTCCTTGTTTTGTGAATTTGAGATTTATTCGTGGAATATTTGTTTCCTTAAATTGATGCGCCCAAAGCGAGCCAAGCAATTTGGTTATCTGCTTTTTTTCCTGCGAAGAAAATACTCGTTGCTGCGATTTTTGCAACAATTCTCTAAATTCTGCCGATGCTGTGTAAAAATTATTTTCTGCTGATATTGGTTCTTTCGATTTTATTTTTAATTCCTTAATCGCATCGTTAATATTTACAAACTGCACTCTGTCGGATGCAATCTGATAACCCCATATAACGCCTATTGCATAACTTACAGAATCAACATCGCTGCTCGAATTGCTAAGTTGCGAATGACATGAACTAAACGCAATTACACTTATTAAAATTGATAAAAACACGCATATTTTTTTCATATAATATTTATTTTTTATTCTTTATTTTTTGTATCATCATTTTTCGGACTGCAAATATACAAAAAAAGTTTTTAAAGTTTATAAAGTGTAAAGTTTTTAAAGTTTTTAAAGTTTATAAAGTTCGTAAAGTTTATAAAGTTCATAAAGTTTTTAAAGTTTTTAAAGTTTATAAAGTTTTTAAAGAACTTCGTTTTTAGTGATGAAAAACAAATAAATTATAACAGATGACAAAAAAAATCCCGATAGGGATTATATGTTGGTAGAAATGTACAAGTACCCAATTGTTCGACCCCGTACGGGGTCGTATGTGGTGTGGACATTCGTTTTCTACCAACATTAGAATCCTAACGGATTCATTCCATCTGTAATAATTTATTTGTTTTTTATAACTTAATTCTTAATTTTTAATTCTTAATTAAGTAAAGAGCTGTCGCCGTAGCTCAAAAAACGAAAATCATTTTTCATTGCATAATCGTAAACTTTACGCCAATCGTTGCCAATGAATGATGCCACCAGCAACAATAATGTGCTTTTTGGCTGATGAAAATTTGTAATTAAACGATTCACTATTTTTGATTTATATTCGGGCAAAATCATTATTTGCGTTGATGCGCTAAGTTGGTCTAAATTGTTGTTGCCGAGATAATTTATTATGGCGTGCAACGATTCTTCCGCGCTTATTTTACAATCGTTATTATAAGGTTCAAATTGTTGGATATTTAATTTTTCGGGATTATGATTTTTAATTAACCGGCAACCGAGCCAATACAAACTTTCGAGAGTGCGCACGCTTGTTGTGCCAACAGCAGTAATGTTTCCGAGATATTTAATTATTTTTTCGACAGTTGATTTTTTCACAAAAAAATGTTCGGTGTGCATTATGTGTTCGTTGGCAAAATCGGTTTTTACGGGCTTAAATGTTCCTGCGCCTACGTGTAAAGTTATTTCGTCAATTTCGATATTTCGCGATTTTATATTTTCCAAAACCGCATTGCTGAAATGTAATCCGGCAGTTGGCGCGGCAACCGAACCTTCTTGTTTTGAATATATTGTTTGATAACGCTCGGTATCAATTTCCTGCGATTCGCGTTTTAGATAAGGCGGAATAGGCATTTTGCCGCAGACATCCATAATCTGCGCAAACGATAATTGCGAATCCCAACTGAATTTAAGTTTTAATAATTCGCCATCGTTGTCGATTTTTTCAACGCTGAGTTGGTCGTGAATATTGTTGTAAATAAATTCCAGTTTCAATATTTCGTTTTTCCATTTTTTGAGATTTCCGACAGTGCAATTCCATACACATTCGGCAGTTGTGGCAAAATTTTGTTCGTAATTATTTGGAAAAATCGGTTCGAGGCAAAAAATTTCTATTTGTGCGCCTGTAGCTTTATGAAAAATTATTCGCGCATGAACGACTTTTGTATTATTAAAAATGAGTAGCGAATTTGAATTTAAATAATCGGCTAAATTGCAAAAAGTTTTACTGTCGATTTTACCATCTTTATAAATCAAAAGTTTTGACAAATCGCGCTGCGGCAAAGGAAATTTTGCAATGCGTTCGTCGGGTAAATTATAATCAAATTCGTTTATTTTTATTTTGTTCATTGTTTTATTTAAAAATCAATTTGTATATACGGATTAGATTTGATTTGCTCAATCCATTGTGCTAATTTGAAAAAATCAGAATTAGCGTTTTGTTTTAAATCCATAAATAGTCTTCGTAAATCAGGATTGTTTTTTGAAGTAGCGTGTTTTGTTATTTTTTTTAGATTTTCTAAATCGGTTGGTAAGTTGTAATCACTGAGCGAGATATTACATTGCTGTGCTGTTTGTAATATGAAATTTTCTACGGCTTTGCTTATTTTTATTATGTAATGTGATTTATTTTCATGTTTATATATTGATATTTTATTGTGTTTTTTTATCAAAATAAAAACATTAAAATCTTTTGGTTTCACCTTATCATCATCTATAATACCCAATGCAAATTCATTTGCTAATTGAATTTTCATTACATTTAATACTTTTATGCAATTTTTTTGATGATTATATCCTCTTGTTTTTATAGGCGTAACAAGCGTTTCAATAAGAATTGTATCGGTATAACATTCAACTAAAATATTAGCATCCATTTTTCACAAAAACTTTTCGATATTAAAAAATAAATCTTCGCCATAATTGTATATATCGTCAACTTCTTCGTCGGATAGCCGTTTTGCCGTTGTTTGCCCATCTTTAAAATCAAATAAAAATATAGAAACCTGTTTTCTTATATCAGCATATTCAATAAAATCGTTTAAAACAACAGGACTGTGAGTTGCTATAAAAAACTGATTATTTTTGCTGTCGATAATATCTTGTGTAATCGTTTTTATGTATGGCGGAAAAGCGTGTGCTTCAGGTTCTTCAAACAACAAAACGGAATTACTGTTGGATGCAATAGCGGTTTTGTAAAATATGACACGCTGCAAAGTATCGGCAATAGACGAGTAGGGTAGTTGAAAAACTTCATCGCCGTTTAATCTGCGTTGTATTTTTAATCTGTTGCTTGATTTGTCTAATACATATTCTAAACCGAATTTAGAAAATTCTTTTTTCATCCACAATTTTACATCTGCAACATTTTCGTTATACGATAATGTGTCGATAATATTTTCGCCAAAAGGCGGCAACAGCAACTCGTTTCCTGTTGACTTCCAATCATTTTTGGATTGAAAAATATATCGTTTAATATTAGTGTTTGGCAATATATTACTATTTTGAGATTTGTTTTCATCATCACCTGCGATTTTTAAAGAAGGATGAAAATCTAATTTTTCTGAAAAAAAATAAGTTTCTATTTGATTTTTGGTTTCACATAAAAAAAATATTAATGGATTTATATTTATATTAATATTTACCTTTTCAAGATTTGTTTCAATTTTGAAAGTTTTATTTTTGACATTATAAAAAAGTTCATTTCTGTGTTCCACCCGAATAAATTTATTAAGATTGTCTCCCTCGTTTAAATACGGCAAAGAAAACAAACTCAACGCCTCCAACAAATTCGACTTTCCTACATTCGGATAGCCAATAAACAAATTAATACGCTTGCAATTTTGTAATTTCAAATCGCGTATTGATTTGAAATTACTAACTTTTATGTGTTTAATAAAATGTTCCATTTAATATTATTCTAAAAAATTAAACAAAGATATTCATTTGAAATAATAAACACAAATCAAAGTCCCCGTAACCTAATAATTTTTGATTCACGTATGTTTTTTTCCGATTTTGTCAATATTTTTACAATCCATAAATCAACGTTATCGTTTTTATTTTCAAGTTTATCAACAATTATTCTAAAAATATAATCTTCATCTACATTGTATTCATCGGAGTTTCTTTTGATAATTGTGCCATCTATCATAAATATTGCAGGTTTATCGTCGCCCAAATTTGTGTATTTTGCTTTCAAATCGCGTAAGCTGATTAAATTTGTTGT